>DYJK01000019.1:9446-39479 GCA_020723165.1 Melioribacter roseus
CGCTTAAACCGACATCAGTAACATTAAATGAATATTTACCGGTATTATCGGTAGTTGTTGTTAAAGATGTACCACTGACCGTTACATTCGCGCTAGCAATGCCTGATAAAGATTGAGCATCCTTAACATAACCTGAAAGAATCAAGGGTGCCGGTGCCGGTGCTTCCGGATTTGGCCTGGGCAATTCAGGCCCAACTCTTGAACTTTCACAGCTCCAAAAAATAATTGATGCAACAAAAAGAAAAATTAGTATGGCTAAAGAGGATCGCTTGTGTAATATCATAACACACCTCATCATTTATGTGATTAAATAAATTATAATCTGTTTTGGAAATAATTTTTAATAAAACCCGGATTCAACCTTTCAATGAAATCACTAGTTCTATATCCAGTATTATATCTTAACCCAATTAAATCATCAGTATTAGTTTTTAGTAGATAAGAATAGGCTAGGCTTTCATTTGTTTTTAATCTAATAAAATTTGGCTTTAAATGCTTTGATGGCAAGAACGGAATAGATAAATTTATTCCACCGTTTGAAATACCCTCGTCGGACCTCAACGCAAAAAAACCTATCAGAACTTCACCAAAATCTCTATTAATGTCAATCCTTAATGTATTATCTCCCGATAAAAATTTCCCGGCCATAATACCAAGGGTTAGATCATATTTTTGAATTCTGTATTCTATACTACAAGACCCTGTCCACAAATATGGATCGGAATAATATAGTTTAGAACCTGAAAACGAGGCAAAACCTGTGTAGCCGATATTTAATGCAACTGCAAGATCACCATTCAAAAAATAATTTCTGGCGTCTATATCAATACCGTATCTATTCTGGGTGAAATAACCTAATGATGAAGATACAATAAAAGAATTTGAAAATCTGAACGCTTGGTTCAATACCACCATAGAAGTTCTAACAGTATCTTCACGCGGTAACAAATCATTATGAAGTGGAATCGTTAACTCATATAACGTTGACATTCCCTTCCATAAACTAAATTCTATGCTTGGCGCTATATTCAATTGATATCTTATCGGCTTGGAATAAAGCCCGAATTCGAATTTATAAGTTGGTTTAAATATGAAATCAAATTTTAGGTTTGACGAATTAGTGGTTTCAACATTTTTAAATTCCAGCCATTCCTCTTTTACGCTGAAGCTAATCTCCAAATTATCTGCAAATTCCTTTTGACTCATTTCTTTATTCATGTAACTGCTTAATATTTCTTTTTTAGTACTTACACAAACAACCGGTATTTTCTTGTTCTGTACTACAATTACAATTCTGTCAATTTCTTCGTTCGTCAAAGATGAATCGATAATTTCAAAAACTTTTAATAATCCATCAATTTCAAATCTATATAATCTGTTTTCGTATGTTAAAAATAAATCAGAGTCTTTGAAACTAACTTTAATATTTTCAAAACCTTCAGATGACAACGAACTAGTTAGTTTCTCTGTAATTTCGGCATGACCGGCAAAAACATTAGCAGTTATAATTAAAGAAAGTAAGTATCTAGATATAATATTAAGCATCTCTCGATAACGTATAAACGCAGTATTTAACCTACAGAGGGGAGAAGTTATATAGGTTAAATGTTATAGCCCTTCAATTTTGTATTTAATATAGTTTTTAAGCCAATAAAATCAAAGAGTTTTGTATTATTAATTAGTAAATTAATTTAAAAACATTATTCAACCGAAGGAAAGAATATGGCATCTAATCATTCATTCGATATTGTTTCAGAAATCGACTTTCAGGAAGCTGACAACGCTATTAATCAAGCTACAAAAGAAATTCAGCAGCGGTATGATCTAAAAGATTCTCAAACAGAATTACTGTTAAACAAGAAAGACAAACTTATTACCTTGAACACCAAAGATGAATACAGCCGTAAACAATCAATTGATATTTTACAAACAAAATTTATCAAGCGAGGCATTTCAATTAAAGCTTTGAAATTAGAAGAGCCAGAACCGGCGGCAAACGGTAGAATTAAACAAGTTATTAATCTTCTATCCGGGATTTCAAAAGATAATGCCAAGCTTATAACTAAATTAATTAAAGAAAGTAAACTAAAAGTGAATGCACAAATTCAAGATGAACAAGTAAGGGTAACAGCAGCTAAAATTGATGATCTGCAAGCTGTTATAAAATTAATTAAAGACGAAGAACTAAATTTCCCGGTGCAGTTTACCAATTACAAATAATTCTTTCACAGTAGAAAATAAAAAAAGCCCATCCCAAAAAGGGACGGGCTTTTTTGTTAATCAATATTAACTATTAGAATGCGTAACGAATACCAAATTGCATTGCCCATCGTGAGGATGTATCACTAACTGTAAATGGGGTATTGTTGGCTGGTTTAGAAAAACTATAAACGGGTGTATTTGCTTTTCCGTTATGAGTAATTCTTCCTTGCAATGATACAGCAGCGTAATCAAAGGTAACACCTTCTTGTTTACCCCAATCGCTGTTGATCAGGTTAAGAACATTTTGAATATCTAATGATAATTGAAAATGTCCCATTCCCCAAAGGTCCGGAATATCTTGTGTTATTCTAACATCAACATATTCACTCCACGGATTTTGGGCGCCATTTCTTTCACCAATCTTACCCTTATTTTCTCTCAAGTATTCGTTTCCATTGATAAATGCCATTAAATCATCATAAGTTTGTTCAGAAGCCGGTACATACTGACTGCTGCTGATTGTTCCAAGAAGTATTTCAGATTCATTTCTTGGAATATAGAACAAATCATTATCTGTAAAACCATCATTATTAAGATCACCACTAACAATGAATGAGAATGGTCTGCCGCTTTGACCGTTATAGAATAATGAGAAAGTGGTTGCAGCCTTTTCGAAGAATTCATGGACATACGATAGAGAAGCATAAATTCTATGTTCGATTTCATAATTTGATGTAGTCAGTTTAGGAGTGTTAGGATCTAAGTCAATAGCATTGAAACGCATTTGTGAATTTGCTTGAGATGATGTAACCGAGTTTTTATCTTTTGCTTGTCCATAGGTGTAAGCCGCATTAACAGATAAACCTCTTGCAACATTTCTCTGTACCTGGAACGATAAATTGTATTGATATCCACCGCTGGTATTATAGAGTTCCATTAATTCAAAGAAATTACCGTTACCGCTGTTTCTATTACCGTAGACCGGGCGTCCATCGTGACCGGTACCAATAATCGGTATCGAACCGGTAGCCGCATTCAAATTGCCAAGTCTATAAAGCATGTCATTAATTGTTTTCGTGTATAAGAATTCAACTGTTCCAATAAATCCTAATGGTAGTTGTTGATCTAATCCTAAGTTAAATCTTAATACTTGTGGTAATTTCAAATTAGGATCAGCTATATCAACTTCGGATTGCAGACGTGGAGAACCGGTTCCAGGATCACCCGGAAACCATTGATTGTAAGGATCTGCTGTAAATTGTATACCTGTTCCTTGGTTACGTACTTCAGCGTACAATGTACCGGTGTTACCATAGTTATTGGACATCCAAACATATGGAACGCGGCCGGTGAATATACCCAAACCACCACGGAGTTGTGTAGTACGATCTTCTGATAAATCGTAGTTAAATCCAATTCTAGGTGATAGTAAAAGATTTCCACTTGGTACTTGATCTGTTGAGTACTGTGGGAAATATTTAGTAATGGAGTCATTGCGTGCCGGATTTTCAGGGAAAGTTGGGATATCGATACGCATACCGACTGTTACTTTCAACTTCGGTGAAATTGTCCATTCATCTTGAACATAAAATCCAAACTGCATTACATCAAATTCAGCTGCCTGGTTTGGATCGCTGGTTCTTGAATAGTTATGTTGATAGAATGCAATTCTGTTATTTTGGAAATCTGCTAAACTATTATACTGATAGTAACCGAAGAATGAACGAACAAATAAATTTCTGAATGAGAAAAATTCATTATGAGTACCTAACGTAAAAGTATGGTCCCCGGCGAAATATGAGAAGTTATCGGTGATTTCGAAAATATCTTGATCAAGTTCGTTTGCTGATGAGAAACGATCCGGTCCGGCAAACATTGCTAAACCTCTACTAACTTCGCGGATTTCAACTTCAGGTCTATCTTCACTGACTCCAGCTCTTCTATCACGTATAGTTGTATATCCTAAAATCAACTCATTGGACATATTATTGCCGAAGGCGCTGTTCAATTGTAAAATAGTTGCATTTGTTTTGTTCTTTATTCTATAAGTATAAGTATCAAATGCAAGTTGTCTATTACTTGATCTTGCATTGAGTATATCATTGTAAGCATCAACAAAATTATTTCTTAAGGATAATTTGTGATTTTCAGATAAGTTGTAATCAAATCTTACGAATAATTTAGTACTTGGCTGTTCTCTTGTAAAAGATTCAATACTGCCGGCATCCATTCCTTTTGCAGCTAATAATTCTTTCATTCTATTTGCTAATGCTCTTACAGAATCAGGACCTACGGTTGAACTAAAACCGTTAATTAAAGATGAGTTCTGTAGTGGACGATCATTAACAGTCAATTCACCGTTAACAAAGAAAAACAATTTATCTTGAATTATTGGACCACCGACTCTAAATCCATATTGTGCTTCGGTAAATTCAGGATAATCATCTTTTTTGGTAACAGCATTTTTTCCGATTAAGTCTTCATTTCTTCCATAAAAATAAGCTGATCCGGAATATTTATTAGTACCGCTTTTTGTGATAGCATTAATACCACCACCGGTGAAACCGCTTAACCTAACATCATACGGAGCTACAACAACCTGAAACTCACTTATAGCATCCAGAGAAATTGGGTTAGTGAAAGTTTGTCCTCCCGGTGTGCCTGAAGAACCAAGACCGAATAGATCATTGTACTGAGTACCATCAATTTGAATATTGTTGTATCTGTTGCTACGGCCGGCAGCTTGCAAACCTTCACCTGAAAACAGTGGTGATAATTTTGCAAAGTTTTGGAAAGATCTGCTAATTGTAGGTACTTCTGTGATTGCTTTAGAAGATACGTTGTAAGCAGCGCCGGTTCTTGCCTGGCTTAATACAGCACTTTTTTCAGCCGTAACAGTAACACCGGAAAGTTCGACTGCTTGTTCCGGTAATATGAAATCAATTTTTAAGTTTTGGCTTAATGCAAGTGAAAATCCTTCTTCAACTTGTGGTGTATAACCAACAAATGATACAGTAACTTTATACGGACCGCCTACTTGTAAACCGAGAAGATTATATCTTCCATCTTCACGCGAGGTTGTTCCATATTGTGTTCCCGTTGGTTGATGTACTGCAATGATGTTAGCGCCGGGAAGTGCATCCCCTTTTTGATCAGTAATTTTTCCGTTGAGTGCAGCAGTAGTTGTACCTTGAGAAAAAATTGACTGATAGCTAAACATCACTACCAAGAACATCAAAAAAGAAAGCAACTGTTTAACTCTAATCATACACAACTCCTCTTAGGTTATGAATTTTATTAGTTAGAAATGTTTTTTTACTCGATGTGTCTATTAATTTATTTTTTTGTGGATCAAATATTAGCGGATGAATATTCATTTTCAACTTTTTAACCAAAACTTAATTATTTAGTAACAAGCTGCGAGTTCTGGATTCTAACATAGGTATTTTTTTTTACACTTAGAAGATAGAAAAATCCTTAAAATCTCAAAAGGATTTTAAAATTATTTAATATTTTTTTTCTGTTACCAACATAATTTTAATTTATAATAAAGAGCGATTTCCCTTCTTTTTCACTAATATTGATATCTAAATTCCCAAAAAATTAAATTACACTGGATTTATATATGAAACGCCTTATTTTCTTCTTAATAGCATTTCTACTTATTGGTCAGGCAGCTTATTGCCAGACAAAGCCAGCTGCAGCCGGCAAGCCATATGTAATTTTAATATCATTCGATGGATTCAGATGGGACTACCTAAACCGGGATATTACCCCAAACTTAGAACAGATACGGACTGATGGAGTATCAGCTTCATCTTTACGCCCGGCATTTCCTTCAAAAACTTTCCCGAATCATATCTCAATAATAACCGGCATGTACACAGAAAATCACGGCATCATCAGCAATTATTTTATGAACTATGATAAAAATGATTGGTACGGAATGAGCGATACAACTAAAATAAGAAATGGAAAGTGGTATTTGGGCGAGGCATTCTGGGAAACTGCCGAACGACAAGGTATTAAAACAGCAAGTTATTTTTGGCCCGGTTCGGAATTAAACTTAGATTATCGAAGACCTACTTACCGTGAGCTGTATGACCATGAGAGACCTTACGAAAAACGGGTTGAAGGTGTAATAGAATGGTTGAAACTTCCATATAATGAGAGGCCACACTTTATCACTTTATATTTTCATGATACAGATTCTTACGGACACGATTTTGGAACTAACTCACCCGAGATTAATGAATCAATAACAAGATTGGATAACATTGCCGGTCTGCTGATAAAAAGTTTATCCGAGATAGGAATGAAAGACAGCGTCAATGTTATTTTCGTTTCCGATCATGGTATGACGAACATTTCAAAAGAAGAATCGATCAACATTGAAAACATGCTCGGTCAATTTAAATGCCGGTTTATGGATGACGGTCCGTTCATTCAAATCGATCCGCCGGCTGATAAATTATTAGAAGTATATGATATTCTAAAAAAGAATGAATCCCATTACAAAGTATATCTAAAAAAAGATATTCCCGATTACTACCATTACAACAAAAATCCTTTTATCTATTATATTGTTGCCATTGCCGATATTGGATGGTCATTGATAACCAACAGAAAATCCGATTGGCTAAATAAGGCAAAAGGAAATCACGGCTACGATAACAACAATCTAGATATGCACGGAATTTTCATTGCTGATGGACCAAGTTTTAAGGACGGTTACAAAACCGGAACTTTGTGGAATGTTGACATTTATCCGCTTCTCTGCAAAATATTTGATATCTATCCACGTTCTAACATCGATGGCTCACTCGAACGAATCGGATTTATTTTGAAAGATAACCAATGAACAAAAACCTTCTTAAAATAGATTACGAAAAATTCCAACTATCCAACGGATTGGATGTAATTCTCTATCAAGATTTATCTCTTCCGACAATTTCAATAAACATCTGGTACAAAGTTGGTTCTGCAAATGAGAAACCGGGCAAGACCGGTTTTGCACACTTATTTGAGCATATGATGTTTCAAGGTTCACAGAACATTCCAAAGGAAGGTCACTTCAAATATATCCAGGAAGCCGGCGGTTCTTTAAATGGTTCCACTTCTATTGATAGAACTAATTATTATGAAACTGTCCCGTCAAATTATCTTGAACTAATTCTCTGGCTCGAATCCGATAGAATGGGTTTTCTCCTTCCTTCACTCACACAAGAAAAACTCGACAACCAGAAAGAAGTTGTGATGAATGAACGAAGGCAGCGTTACGATAACCAACCGTACGGTTTGGCATGGGAAAAAATATTTTCCAACCTTTTCACTAGTGATCATCCGTATTCATGGCCAACGATCGGCTGGATGGATGATATTGCCAACTTTGAACTTGATGACGTGAAAAATTTTTTCAGCACTTATTATTCGCCGGGTAATGCAACGCTTGTACTTGGCGGAAATTTCAAAAAAGATAATGCTAAACAACTTATCGAAAAATATTTCGGCACTATAAAAAACGGGAGCCAGATTCCACAGTTATATATACCTGAACAAAATCTAAACGAAACAAAAAAAATAATTCATCCCGATAATGTTCAGCTTCAGAGGATTTATTTAGCATGGCATTCCGAGAAAATGTTCGGTGTAAATGATGCGGCTCTTGATATACTTTCCGACATATTAGCGGCGACAAAAAATTCCCGGCTGCAAAAAAAATTATTATTCGATAACCAGATTGCACAAGATGTTTCCGCATTCCAATACTCTGCGAAATTGCACGGGCTATTTATAATTGTTTCTACTGCAAAACCAGGGATGCAAGTTGAGGAACTAAAGAAAAACATTTTTTATGAGATTGATAATTTAATTAAGAACGGTATAACTGATGAAGAACTTTTAAGATCCAAAAACAGCATTAAGTCTTCATATATCTATTCACTCCAAAAGATTGATAATATTGTCGATCATATAAATCATTACAACTTTTATTTAAACGAACCGGATTCTTTTATTTTCGATATCGAACGATATGAAAAAGTAACTGCCGAAGATGTAATGGAAGCAGCGAAAAATTATTTAACCAATCACTATGTTGAACTACAAATCATTCCAAAGAATTAATTATGATTAATAGAACTTTACCTCCAAAATCATCGGGAACAGTTTCATTTGAGATTCCTCAAGCTAAGATTATTACTCTCTCAAACGGAATTGAAGTTTATTTTGTTAAAAAGGATAAACTTCCAATTGTTTATACATATACGCTTTCTTTTTCGGGGAGTAAGTTCGACCCGGCTGATAAAAAAGGGTTATCATTTCTTACTTCACTTCTTATTGATGAAGGCGCCGGTGAATTTGATGCGTTACAATTAAACAATGAATTGGAAAAGCTCGGAATTATTTTCGGGATAGATGTTGACCACGATGTTTTCTCTTTCTCAATATTATCACTCAAGGAACATTATCACCGCGCAATTGAGCTTTTATCAAAAATAATTTTTGAACCGCGATTTGAGCAAAAAGATTTTGAACGTGAAAAGAAAAAAGTTCTTGATAAAATAACACAGTTAAAAGATGAGCCCGGTTATATTGCATCATCTGCTTTCTATAAAAGAATTTTTCTGAATGCAGAATATTCCAGCCCGGAAATTGGTTATGAAGAAATGGTACAAAATTTTAGCAATGATGATGTTAAATTTTTCTACTCAAAACTATTCCAGGAATCATTATCTAAGATAATCGTTGTGGGTAATATTGAGGAAACCGAATTAACAGACTTATATGAAAAATATTTTTCCAAATGGAATGGAAAAAACGCTGGCTTAAATCAAACGATACAGATTAACCGCGATAGGACTAAATTTTATTACGTCCACAAAAAAGAGGCAGCACAAAGCGAGATCAGGATCGGGCACATTTCTAAAGGAAGGAACGCCGATGATTTTTACGCTTCACGTATCATGAATACAATTCTCGGTGGACAATTTTCGAGCAGAATTAATTTGAACCTTCGTGAGAAAAAAGGATTTACGTACGGTGCCGGGTCATCATTCAATTATTTTCAGCAGTGCGGATTCTTTGAAGTCTCAACGGCTGTGAACATCAAAAATACCGGCGAAGCAATTTCGGAAATTCTAAAAGAACTCGATGGAATAAAAAAGAATATTTCACAAGAAGAAATAGATTTTGCAAAGTCTTATCTCATTAAGCAATTTCCATCACGATTTGAAACTTACGTTCAAACTGCAAAAAACTTTGTTCCACTTATCATTCATCTACTGCCGGTTGATTACTATAATTCTTATACTGATAAACTTAAAAATGTTACAAATGAAGAAGTGCTCAATGCAGCAAAGGAAAATATTTTCACGGATCAATTAGCAGTTGTAATTGTTGGAGATAAAAAAGAAATTCTGCCACAGTTGAAAACAATTTCTGATGATGTTATTGAACTGGATATTTACGGGCACAGAATTTAACAAGTACGGAAAATAATTACGAAGTACGATTTACGAAGTACAAATTTTAAAATGAATGGATGCATGACTATATATAAGTACGAGGTTCGAAAGATGAAGTACGAATTTAAAAACACAAATCCATTGCTGTATCTTCTTATAAATTCTGACTCCTGACTTCTTCGAAGGAGTCCTTCGAACTGATTTCTCTTCCTTACATGATTTAATTGTTATCTTACTTTTTTATCCAGCATCGAGTATCTTGTATCCAGTATCTGAGAATCATTTTTGTTGTTTGATATTGTTCACAAATGCCGTTGTAGAAAGTGGAATAACCCTACTCCCTTTTTTTCTTGCCTTTTCTAATTCATTCCTCAAGACATTAAATCCATCGAACGAGGTGTAAAAAATTTTCTGCTTACTCTCAGTCTTATCATCACGGTGAAATCTAAATTTAGAAATCAATTCATTATTATCACCCGAATCGAGATAAATAAATTGCGATAGCGGAACAATGATTTTTCCTTTCCGCTTAAATTCATCCCGTACATAATTATAAACAGTTGAGTTGAATAATTTTGATTTCTCATCAATTGTGAATACCGCACCTTTTTGCAGACCGGTCGTTATAGAATTAACAGATCTTTTAAGCAGCTCTTTTTGATAATCAACCCGGAGCCTGAATTTATTTTCTGTTAAATCATCATTTATCAATACAACAAATTCTTTTGAATACTTTTCAAGAGAATCAGCTTTAACAACCGCTGCTTGTCCCGGTACAACAGCAGCTGATAGTGTATACGGCAGCTCCAAAAATTTATTATAATCAGTATCACTCAAATCAAAAGCATCGCTGATAATAAATGCAAAGTTATTTGTGTTTCTTACTGCGTTCGGGTCTGTTACCAATGTTGCTTGAAGTTTCAAAAGCTCATTTGTATAAAGACGGAGCTCTGTTGTTCCAAAAATTTTTTTCTCTTCCGATACAAAACCAGTTATATCTTTCTGAATAATATTGTTGATATCACGTATGATCAGCGGAATCGGGAGATCCGAAGGAAGCATTACAACATACTGTTTACTTATTGAGTCTTCGTCAGCAATTCTTAATTTCTTGGTTGTAATCCATGCCGAATCAATTCCATATTCATCAAGAACAAATTTGAATACGGAATCGACCTGGTTTATTGTAAGCTCGTTAACATTTTCATTCTTCTTCGGTCTCTTGATCAAATCAACAGCAAGGTTTATAATCAATAATAGAATAGTGAATAGAAATAAATATTTGGTAAACTTTTTTTTGTGAATCATAAGGATTAGGAAAAGAGAAATTATTTAATTTATGAGCCGAATTTAAAAAGGTGTAATTGATAAATAAACATTTTTAATTTTTGTCTAAGATCCAATTCAAAATTTATCAAAGCAACCTTTTTAGAGTAGTCTCATTCATGAATTTTTAAAGTTTGGTTTTCGTTTTTCTAAAAATGCGGATGTACCTTCCTTGAAATCTTCCGTACCACAGCAATATGCAAACATATCGGATTCTAACTTTTGTCCTTCTGTATCGGTTAGTTCCTCGGTGCTGATAACAGATTTTAACGCTAAACTAATTGCGATTTGACCTTTGGAAGAAATTTTTTCGGCAAGTTCAATTGCTTTGTTCATCAGTTCATCAGCCGGAAAAACTTTACTAACTAAACCGATTCGATATGCTTCATTTGCATCGATTATATCGGCAGAGAGTATCATCTCCGCTGATCTGCCGGGATTGATTAACCTTGTCAATCTTTGTGTTCCGCCATAACCGGGAATGATTCCAAGATTAACTTCGGGCTGCCCGAATTTTGCTTTATCGGATGCATAACGAATATGGCAAGCGAGAGCAAGTTCACATCCGCCGCCGAGTGCAAAACCATTAACAGCAGCTATTACCGGTTTGCCTAGATTTTCAATCGAGTAAAAAATGCTTTGACCTTTTTCGCTAAATTTTTTTGCCGAATCTTTATCTAATTTATTTAACTCTGATATATCCGCACCGGCAACAAATGCTTTCTCACCCGAACCGGTTATGATAACAACATAAATATCTTTGTCGTTATTAATTGATGAGAAACAATCGTGAAGTTCGTCAAGCGTTTTGTCATTCAATGCATTCAGTTTATCGGGACGGTTAATTATTAAAATGCCGACATGATTTTTTTGTTCAAATAAAATATTTGAATAGTTCATAGGAACCTCTATTAAATTTTAACAAAGATCGGAATGTTAATCCGCAGATCGAATGAAATGTAATGATTGTTTTGCAGATAATGATAGTAAGTAACTACATCCAAAATAAACATTGAAAAACCGCCTCCTACTTGAAAACCAAGTTTACCAACTTCTTCTACGTAGTTTTGTCTTCCCCTATCAATTTTGAATTGATGAAACTTTTCGAAGTAGGCAAACTCAATACCGGCATCAAGGATCGGCATTAAAATAATCCCTTCATCAATCACCGGTGGAAAATAATATCTAACACCGGAAGCAATCACAATTACATTGCTTGAGAATGATGCGTAATCCGAACTCTTGTAAAAATCTTGTCTGCCGGGGTAATGCTCGTAGCCGAAATAAGTATAAAGAAAGACGGGTAAGAACTCATTATCTGTATAGGAAAAAAGAACATTTGTACCTACACCAATATTTTGATTATCTGCAAACTCACCTAAAGGGAAACGCGGACCTACACCAACAGCCATGAACAATCCTTTTGCTTCGCCGAATTTTATTTGTGCAAAAGTAAATGAGCTAAAAAGAAGAATTAGTAAAAAGATTTTTTTCATATCAGGTAAATTTTATTTGAGGAATAAGAAGACAGCCGGCAATAATAAAGCTGTCTCAAAAAAAATTTTCTTCGTGCCTTAGAGACTTCGTGGCTATTAAATGTTTTCATAATAAACTCGACCAGCTTTTCACCACAAAGACACAGAGACACAGAGTTTTACCAAAGATTTAGAGAATGATTTAATAATTCCAGTGCAAGTCAAATTACTTCTCATATATTAATATTTTTTCTGAGTCAATGAATGGTTGAATATATTTTGAAACACTGTTACTTGTAAGAAGATCAACTTTTCTTTTTAATAAATCCTCTAGCTCTAATTTCATTCTAACAAAACCGAGCCCGATTGGCTTTGAATAATCTAGTTCAACCAATATATCTACATCACTTTGTTCATCTTCTTCATTTCCTGAGGCAGAACCAAACAAATATGCTCTTTTTACCGGTTTGTTTCTGAAACAATAAGCTATTTTTTCAGATAATTCTTTGCTCATACTTTTACTAATCTTGTTTTAATTACCGTTTATAAAATAAATGAAAAGACTCAAAAAAACACGATGAGATTTTATTCATTAATCCGGCAAAGACATGTTATAGCTAATTATTGGCTAATGATCTGCACAGTGAAGGTATATAATCTCTTTTTGCAGATAAAAATCCGGATACGTTACTAAGTAAGATTATCCCCCTTTTTGTTTTTCTGTTGAAAATTATTCCGCTAGAGTAACCGCCGGTTCCGCCGAATACCGGGTACAAATCTTTTTCACCGAGTTTATAGATTCCCCAACCGAGACACATAATTTCTTGGTCGTTCACTTTGAAAGTCGGTTGTAGAGCCAAATAGTAGAATGATGATGTATCATCGATAAACGCATTGACATATTTAACCATATCTGTGACTGTAGATTTAATTTCTCCGGCACCGGCTAAAATATTGAGATCCCAATTCGGAACTATCTTTCCATTCGGATCTCTGCCGCGAACCAAACGATTAAAGTGTTCTTTCCTCAACTTTACAAATGTATCGTTCATTCCCAAAAGCTTGCAGATTGATTCGTCAACCAATTCTTCGTAAGATTTGTTTGCAATTAATGTTAATATATGACCCAGCAGACCGCCGCCGAAATTAGAATAATTTTTTTTCTCACTTGGCACAGATGCAAGAACTAATCTGTTGGAGAGAAAATCGTACAATTTATTTTCATCATAATATTGATATGGACTTCCAGGGATTGAATAATCCGTACCAAGATTATCCGGCACCGGTGGAAATCCCGAAGTATGATTAGCTAAATCCTGAAGAGTAATTTCCATACCGTTCAAAGAACTCTGTTTCAGTTTTATCGGCAGTAAATTTTTAATTGGTTCATTCAACTTTACTTTTTTTTCGTAAACCAATTTAGCTAAGATCGTTCCGGTAAATGTTTTTGTGATCGATCCGATTTCAAATATCTTATCATGATTGACTACATACTTCAGCGAATCGTTTTCCCTTTTTACACCAACATATTTTACAGAATCACCATTTATAAAAGCTATTGAAAATTCCGTTTCGTTTGGAAAGAGTTTAGAATATTTAAAGATGGTGTCAATCTGTATTGTATTAAGATGATTATTATTTATTTGTAACCGGTTAATTAATTCTCCATGATGCGGTGAGAATAAAACCGAGACTAATATTATAATTATTAAGGCGCTCACAATTAGCACAGATTTTATAGCTTTACTCATTGGCACATAACAGTTTTATACAAATCTATTTCTCAAAAATTTTTCACTGCATTCTCTATTGGCACACACGTAATTTTCCCACCATCTTTTTCATGTACTCATACTTTTTTTCTACACATGCAGCTCACTTGCCAAATAATCCGGTGCCAATTCCATATTTGTAAACAAGCTCGCCGCCGTAAATTCCGGTAAAATAAATTAACACACAACCGATTAAACCGATCAAGATAAAAAGTAATTTTACCCTTCCGTTGAATTTCTTCTTAATCACTAAGTAGATTCTAAAAAACAGAACAATGGAAAAATACCACAAAGAAATTGTAGCATACTGTTCGTGTAAAGAAATATGATCAATATAAATTTTATAATTATCGGCCGATAGATTAGCAAATTTTTGGGCGGATTGATTACCACTTAGAACCGCTAACAATGAGAATATAACACCAACAGCTAAAATTACAACGGCAGATTTCACCAAATAATCTTTATTAAGAATTATACCCGAAGCATCAAACAAAAAGTAGAGGATAAAAAATGCAATCGGGAAATGAATTATTTGCGGATGTAACTCTGCTAAAAATTCCATTTCATAATTCCATTAACCGCACAATACGCTCCCACCGTTAACGTTTAATATTTCACCGTTGATGTGGCGTGCGAGATCCGATGCTAAAAATAATATTGGTCCGGCAATATCTTCAGGGGTCGGAATTCTTCCAACCGGAATACCCTTGCGTGCATTCTCTTTGAAATCGGGATCTACAAACACTTCGTTATTCATATCGGTATCAACCCACCCCGGTGCAACAGAATTAACGGTTATATTGAACGGAGCTAGTTCAACTGCAAGGGATTTTGTGAATGAAATTATTCCGCCTTTGGAAGCGGCATAATGAGAATGAAACGCTTCGCCGCGCTGACCAGCAGTCGATGAAACTAAAATCATTCTTCCGAAATTATTTTTTTTCATATGCGGTGTTACTGCTTTGCAGAACAAAAATGTCGATGTAAGATTCACGCGCATCAATTCATTCCAATGGTCGAGCGTCATTTTTTCGAGTGTACCGTCGTTCCAAATACCGGCATTGTGAACGAGAATATCTATTCTGCCGAAATCTTTCGCAGTCTTTTCAACCATATTAAAAATTTCTTGTTCGGATTCCATATCAACGTGGTAACCTTTAACTCTGCCCGGAAATTCTTTTTCTAATTTTTCTGCATTCGCTTTTGCACTTTTATAAGTAAACGCAACTTTAGAGTTTGCTTTGGCAAAATATTTTACGCAAGCTTCTCCTATTCCGCGCGAACCGCCGGTTACAATTGTAACTTTATCTGAAAGATCAATCATTATTAATACCTCACTTTAAATAGAAATAATCCTTTAGCCGGAACCGATTCTTCCGCTTCGGTTCGATCTTTTAATTCAAAAAGTTTTAGTAAATATTCCTCGTTAAAATTTTTCTCGGCTGCATAAAGTAATGTTCCAACTATAGTACGAACCATCCCATGAAGAAAACGATTTGCTGTAATATAAAAAATTGTTTGTTCCCTATTCCTTCTCCAATGAATTTCTTTAACCGTACATGTTTTGTCTTCTATTTCGGAATTCTTTCTTGAAAAAGATGTAAAATCATGCTCGCCTAATAATGCTCTGCTAAGTTTATTCAAGCTGTGAAGATTAAGTTTTGTAATTGGTGGATAAAAATAAGAATATTTTTCAAAGAATGGTGATTTGTGATGCGAGAAAATGTAGATATAACTTCTGCTCTTCGCATCAAACCTTGCATGAAATTCATCATTAACTTTTTTCATCCCGGTGATTGAAATATCATTCGGCAGAATTGAATTAAGCGAGTACAAAAATTTGTAAGCATCGAGTTCTTTTTCAGTACGGAAGTTAGCAGCTTGTCCTAATGCATGCACACCGCTGTCCGTTCTTCCGGAGCCGATCAAGTTCACTTTCTCTTTTGTAATTACTTCTATTGCTTCGGTAATTTTTTGCTGGATGGTTACTGCATTACTTTGAATTTGCCAGCCGGCATAATTAGTACCGTCATATTGGATTGTTAGTTTGTAATTGTTCAAGTGAAAGAGATTTTTTTGTTTGAAGCAAAGTTAGGGAAAATTGGTGTAAGATATGAATTTATAGAACGCGGATGACCCGTCAAACAAACGCCGGGCAAGCTCAGATTGTGCTGAGCTTGCCTGACGGCAGTCAGGTTTCCGCTTATAAAAATCTGCGTAGATCAGTGTAATCTGCGTTCTGTTTTTTTAAAAGGTCCTTACAAAATTAACAGTAAATGAAGAAGGCAAGGTTGCTCTGTTATCAACACCGAATGAAACATTCCAGCTTGTCTGTTCCGTTAAACTTTTATTATACGATGAAACAAGACGAACAGCGTTAATCGCACTGATAATTCTATTCAGAATTAATGCACCTACTGCAAACCTAACATTATTAAACGCACCTTCACTTGATGACCACATATTACGATATTCTTTTCTTTCTGCTTCGCTGTTCCATTTCCAGTAATGTGTTGTTGTATTATAAACGTTGTTAAAATCGCGATTCAGTTCTTGTGTTGTATTATAATCATCAATGCTCGAATAAACACCAATGGTTGCGTAATACTCTTCATCTTTTCCGTCGTTGTTTACACCGCCGTTCGACCGTGCAAAAGCTTTATAATTATCCTCTTCCCAATTACCGTAAATATTGAACCCAGCAAACACGCCCCACAATACTCCATCTGCAACTGTAAAGTAATATCCTTTATCATACGAACCGGCATACAGTTCCCCCATACCGGGCAGCAGCATTGAATATAAAATTGCAAGACCAGCATTTTTTTTCTGGATGTTGGATGCTGGATACTGGATACTTGTCACTTGATGCTTGATACTTGATGCTTGATACTTGATTCGCCTCGCTTCCGCTGAGCCGGAGAGGGTACTTGATGCTTGTTGTTTGAGTTCGATAATACTTGCGGTTGGATTTTCTTGCGCAAAAATGATTGACGAGAACAAAACTGCAACTAAGAATATTCTTTTCATGATTTAATCCGATATAATATTGAGCGATTCGTTTACTAAATATTTTTCTGCAGTACAAATATTCTCATCAACCTCCGTTATTTTAACTTGTGTGAGCTTATTTATTAGCGTTTCATCAAACTTTGTTTTTACCCTTACGTAATTTGAGGAAAATCCTTTCATAAATCCATCCAAATTTTCATGCTCAAATAAAACCGTTAATTCTTGACCGACCATGCTGCGATAAAACTCGTTTCTTTTTTTCTCGCTCAATATTCTAAGCATGTTGTTCCTTTTCTTTCTCTCATGTACATCAACTTGACCCGGCATAGCTATAGCTTTTGTATTTGGTCTTTCTGAATATGTAAATACATGCAGATATGAAATTGGGAGTTCTTTTAGAAAATTATATGTCTCAAGAAAATCATTTTCAGTTTCACCCGGGAATCCAACAATAACATCAACACCTATGCCTATATGCGGAATTTTATCTACAATTTTGAAGATGCGATTTTTGTAATCATCTGTTTTATAACGTCTCTGCATCAAACGTAAAATTTTATCGCTGCCGCTCTGCAATGGAATATGAAAATGATTGCATAATCTTGTATCATTTGCGGTAAGATCGAGAATATCATCAATCAATAAGTTTGGCTCGATAGAACTGATCCGAATCCGGTAATCACCACCAACGTTAAGCATCATTTTCAATAAACGATACAAATTAATTCCTGAATCTTGATCGAGATTACGAGTAAGATTAGATGAGTTGTAGTAATCGCCAACATTCACGCCGGTAAGAATAATTTCTTTGTATCCGGCATTTAACAATTCTTTGAATTCATTCATAACTTCATCCGGATCGGCACTTCTGCTTTTACCGCGTGCAAGAGGAATTGTACAAAAAGAACATTTGTAATCGCAGCCATCCTGAACTTTGAAAAAAGCGCGTGTTCTATCATCTGCATCGGTTGAGTAAGACGGGTAGAAAGAATCCAGTTTTTCCGTGGGTGATACATGAATACATGATAACTCTTTTTTCTCAAATGAATCTAAATGATCAAAGAGTTTAAACTTTTCATTACTGCCAAGCACAGCATCTACGCCATCGATCTTTGCAATTTCTTCCGGGCGTAATTGCGCATAACAACCGGTTACAATAACATAACCATCCGGATTGTTCCGTAATGCACGCCTTACAATCTGCCGGCACTCACGCTCCGCATTTTCGGTAACCGTACAAGTGTTGATAACATAAACATCGGCTCTATCGTTGTAATCAACAATATCAAATCCTTTATTAAGAAATTGTTTGCCGATCGTGGTTGTCTCGGAAAAATTCAGCTTACAACCTAATGTGTAAAATGCTACTTTGGACATAAATTAGTTTAAAGTTTTCAGTTTATAGTTTCGAATTTCTCGTTAAATGTTTGTTGTTATTCGCTAGTTGATAGTAGTCAGTGCTTTTTGATGCAACCAACAACCCACAACAAACAATTAACAAATAACAAAACGGGCTGCATCTAAATTCAATTTAACAAAGTATTGAATTAAATACAGCCCGATAATATGTTTAATTAAAAGCTGGCAGCTAAATCTATAGCTGTTAAGCTTCTTCTTTTTTCTCAGTAGATTCAACAACCGGTACTACCGGCTGCTGTGGAGTCGTTTTATCATCATATAAATTAAAATCCGATGAATCAAACTTGCCGGCATCGGCTTGCTTAATATCGCTTACACCAACTTTTTCAAGTTTGTGGTTGGCGATATACTGTGTTATTTCATCGTCAGATTTTTCTTTTAATGCAGCAAGTGCACTAAGTACTATTTTCTTGTTCTCTTTATCAAATTCAACTACTCTTAAATCTAATTTGGTACCAACCGGGAAACAGAATGCAAGATTCTTGATCTTCGAAGTAGAAAGTTGTGTAGCCGGTATAAATCCGTCAACGCTTAACGGCAGTTCTGCTATAACACCTTTTTCTATTATGCGAACAACTTTACCTTCACTCGATTTGCCGACTGCATATTCTTTTTCAAAATGATCCCATGGATTTGGATTTACTTGTTTATGTCCAAGTGAAATTTTTCTCGATTCAGTATCAACACCAAGAACAACAACATCTATTTTTTCACCTTTCTTAACAACTTCGCCGGGGTGACGGATTTTCTTAGTCCATGATAAATCCGAAATGTGAACTAATCCATCGATTCCTGGTTCAAGTTCAACGAACACACCAAAGTTTGTTAAGTTGCGTGCAACTCCTTGATGCTGTGTACCAACCGGGTATTTTTTAAGAAGATCTTGCCATGGATCGGGTGTTAACTGTTTCATACCAAGAGAAATTTTCTTTTCGCTTTTGTCTAAACTTAAAATGTTCGCTTCAACCAACTGACCCATCGAAACAAATTGCGAAGGATGGCTAATGTGCTGTGTCCAGCTCATTTCACTTATGTGGATCAATCCTTCAATACCTTTTTCAATTTCTATGAAAGCGCCGTAATCGGTAAGAGAAACAACACGACCTGAAACTTTATCGCCTATCTTATATTTAGCTTCAATATTTTCCCAAGGATGCGGAAGTAATTGTTTTAAGCTGAGAGAAATTCTTTTCTTCTCTTTATCATAATCGGTAACAACAACTTTAATTTTTTCATCGAGACGAACAACTTCGCTGGGATGATTAATTCTGCCCCAGCTTAAATCTGTTATATGAATCAACCCATCAACACCGCCAAGATCGACAAACACACCAAAATCTGTAATCGCTTTAACAATTCCTTCTAGTATTTGTCCTTTCTCAAGCTTATCAAGAATTTCTTTCCTTTGATCGGAAATTGTTTCTTCAATTAATACTTTATGAGAAACAACAACGTTTTCGGTAGGAATATTAACTTTAACGATTTTGAAATCCATTGTCTGACCGACGAACGCATCAAAATCGCGAACCGGTCTGATATCAATTTGTGAACCGGGTAAGAAAGCTTCGATGCCGATCAAGTCTACAACCATACCGCCTTTAATTCTTTTAAGAATTTTACCGGTGATGATCTTTTCGTTGTCGTAAGCATCCATAACACGTCCCCAAATTTTGAGGAAGTCTGCGCGTTTTTTACTTAGAACTAAATTACCTTCTTCATCTTCAACGCTTTCAATAACAACATCGATTTTGTTACCGATCTTGATTTCTTCGGTAGCGTTAAATTCATTTTTGGAAATAGTTCCGTCTGATTTGAAACCGACATCAACAACAACATTTTCGCCGCTGATACCGACTATTGTACCTTGTAATATCTCACCTTCTTTAATATCACGGAAAGACTCGGAATAAAGTTTAGAGAGTAAATCGAGTTCTTCCGGTGAATACTCATCAACATTAATGAATTTACCAGGATCAGATACTTTTTTACGACTTTCAGTTCCTTTTGAACCTCCATCTTTTACTAATACAGCCATTTGTACTCCTTGAATTACTAATTCTGTTTTTTACATTTTGCCATCTAAAAAGAAAAAACAGTATTGCGTTTAGTTTTACATAAGTTATTTATTGATGGCTCTTAAACTCTGTTTTGAATTTTTTCAATTTTTTCTAGAAGTATATCTAATTCTTTATCTATCGGAACATTAGAATTATCAAACTCGTAAGCATCATCTGCTTTCTTTAATGGGCTGACGCTTCTATTACTATCTATGTCATCACGCATCTGGAGATTTGCTTTAACTTCTTCCAAAGAAATATTTACATTTTTTTCCTGGAACTCTTTATACCGGCGTCTTGCTCTTTCATCAATTGTTGCTATCATAAAAATTTTAAAATCAGCATCAGGAAAAACTACTGTTGTAACATCTCTTCCTTCGGCAATAACATTTCCTTCAGCACCAATTTTTTTTTGAATTTTCACCATCTCTGCCCTAACTTCAGGAATCTTGCTTATATCACTAACCTTAGCATTAACTTCAGGATTACGAATCTCGTTTGTTATTTCATCACCATTAACAAATACACGTGTAATGCCGTTTTCAAACTTTAAATTGAGAGTGATGCTTCTCGCAAGTTCAATAACCGCACTTACATTTTCAGCAATCCCCTTCTGTAATGCCATGTATGTGATTGCTCTATACATAGCACCGGTATCCAAATAAGTAAAACCAAGTTTTTGAGCAATATTTTTAGCAGCAGTGCTTTTTCCGGAACCGGCGGGACCGTCTATAGCTATGATTATTTTCTTCGACATTGGCTTGCAAAAATAGAAAATTTAGGGTGGGTCTGCAAATAAAACCCAAATTTTCATTGGGAAAATTCTTCCTTCAAAAAATCCGATATCATATAATTTTAAAAGAAAGGTTGACATATCTTAGTTCTTTTACTATTATTCAATTGTTTAATTGAATAATTTATAAAAGGATGGAAATGACCGGGAGAGAATTCAAAGACCTAACATTTGAGCAATTTGCAACGATAGCAAACGCATTTGCGAGTCCAAAAAGACTTGAGTTAATTGATATACTTTCACAAGGAGATCGGGATGTTGATACACTAGCGAATGAAACAAATATGAATTTTGCAAACACCTCGCGCCATCTCCAAATTTTGAAGAATGCAAAAATTGTCGTCAGCAGAAAAGAAGGCGTGCGTGTTGTGTACGCACTTGCAAATGATGAAGTTGTTAAATGCTGGAAAAGTTTACAGACTTTATCCGAAAGAAGTGCTTCGGAAATCAGGGAAACAGCACGGCTTTTTTTCGAAGAAAGAACCGTACTTGAGCCGATCTCTCCTTCTGAATTGTGGGACAAACTAAAAAAAGATGATGTTACATTAATAGATGTTCGACCACTAACCGAATATTTAAGCGGACATATTTCTAACGCCATTTCCATTCCCTTAAAAGAACTGAAAGAAAAAATTAACGAACTGCCGGCAGATAAAGATATTGTTGCCTACTGCCGCGGACCATATTGTGTACTTGCTGCCGAAGCCTCAAAAATTTTATCGCAAAACGGATTCAATGTTGTCATCTTAAAAGAAGATGTGAATTCCTGGCGCGCAAAAGGTTTGCCGGTAGAAGCTTAATTGAGAGAGGTGCTTTATGCCCGAAGTGAAAAATATCGATGAAATCATAAAAAATATATTTGCGGATTCTTTTTGTGTTAATGTTATCTGTTCAATCTACGAAACGGAATTAACATCATTTGCAATTTCCGATTTACTGAATATTGATGATGCTCTGATCAAAGAAAAACTTCGTCTTCTGCTCGAGATGAACCTGGTAAAAAAAGTTACCAAAAACTCCAACGATTATTTTACACTGACAAATCCAAAAGTATGCGACTCAATCTTAATGTTGAAAGATGCAATTTACAGAACAACGGTTGCGAACAGTGTATATTAAAAAAAGGAACCAGATTATGAATAAATCAGTAGTAATACTTGGCGGAGGAGTGGGCGGCATCGTTACGGCAAACAGATTTGCAAAACTGCTTCCGTTCGAATATGAAATAATTTTGATAGAGAAAAATGAATTCCATTTTTTCGCTGCATCGTTTTTGTGGCAGATGGTTAATAAAAGAAAGCAAAGCCAGTTAACCACCACGTTACGAAGCCTTGTTGACCAACGGGTGAAAATATTATTCGAAGAAGTAAAACAAATTGATGCTGAGAACAAATTAATCGTTACGGAAAAAAATCAGTTACACTTTGAATATCTTGTGATCGCATTAGGCGCTTCTATCGATCACTCACCTTTTACACAAAATTATCCTGATGTTCACAATTATTACACTGTGGAAGGTGCAGAAAAATTAAGAAATGCTCTGCTGATGTTTAACGGAGGAAAAATTTCGCTGGTGGTTTCATCTTTACCGTACAAATGCCCCGGTGCGCCGTACGAAGGTGCAATGCTCATCAAAGATTTCTTCAACAAACGGAAATTAGGGAAAAATGTTTCGGTTGATATTTACACACCCGAAAATCTGCCTCTGCCCGTTGCCGGTCCAGAACTTGGCAATGCTGTTAAAGAAATTCTTGATGCAAAGGAAATCGGGTTCCACCCGTTGCAGCAGACAACATCAATTAATTATAACGAGAAAAAGATTTCATTCACTTCGGGCAATTCTGTTGATTACGATTTACTCGTTTTAATTCCGAGTCACAAGGCGCCGGAGGTAATTGCAAAATCTACGCTCGCAGATGAAAGCGGATGGATACCGATTGATAAAGGCACACTTGAAACAAAATATAAAAATGTATTTGCAGTCGGCGACGTAACTTCGATTACAATTCCAGGCAGATGGCAGCCGGACAAACCACTCAAACTTCCGAAAGCCGGAGTGTTTGCACACGCACAAGCTCTTGTTGTTTCGGAAATAATTGCATCAAGGATTGCCGGCGTTAAAACAGAAGCGAATTTTTGCGGTGATGGTTTTTGCATGCTCGAAGCTGGGGAAGATTTAGCCGGTTTTGCTTACGGAGATTTTTTTGCCTCTCCGCATCCCGATGTGAAAATGAAAAATGTTGGGATGAAATGGCATCTCGGCAAAGTGCTATTTGAAAAATGGTGGCTTGCACCAATCGGTTTTACAAAATCACTTTATAAAACGATGATCGAAACCGGAGCTAAGACAGTCGGCATCCCGATTAAACTTTAGCGAAAGTATAATTAATGAAGATACGTGAAAGCAGAATGCCAGATTTAAACTTGCAAATTGTTGGAGCGAAAACGACTTAATACTGGATGTTTGACTCGCCCCGCTTTGACAAGCAATAGCGAGTCGGAGCGGGTACTTGATTCAAGATGCTGGTAAAAAATACAGTGTGAAATTCTGTGTTACTCTACAATCATTTAATATCCAGTAACATGAATCCAGTAACTGGTATCAAAAATATCAAGTATCCAGAAGCGAGCATCCGGTATCAAAAATATTCAGAACCCAGAAATAAACGGAGATAAACATGAAATACCTTTTCATAATTAACGATGCACCATATGGAAATGAAAAAGCCTACAATGCATTACGGCTTGCAATGCAGCTTCAAAAGGATAACACCGAAAACGAAATCAGAATTTTTTTGATGGCTGATGCGGCAACTTGTGCGATTGCTAATCAAGTTACACCGAACGGTTATTATAATATTGAGCGAATGATCAAAAGTATTCTCAACAGAAACGGTCACGTAAAAATTTGCGGCACTTGTTCCGATGCACGAGGAATTAAAAATCTGCCGTTGATTGAAGGCGCACAAATCAGCACGATGGCTGAACTGGCTCAATGGACAGAAGATTCCGATAAGGTGATTAACTTTTAATTTCTTGCTGTTGCTGTCTAAAACTTTCTGAAATTGAAAATGAATTTTTTGGGTTAACCCAGTAGTTGTTCGTATTAAAGTTTCCTGAAACGTCTGCTGAAAAAAATCACATTAACAATAACATATATCAGAAAGGAGAAAGTATATAAAATAAAAGTGCTTTCCCAAAAGTCCTTTTATTTCTGCTCGCTCCCTTAACTTGGGAAATTATGTAGCGTTTATCCGATTGCAACAGTTGTTGATTCGTTTATCGAAAAACTTCTCGTCAACAATCTGTTGAATGCAAATCCGGTTGTTCTTTATATGCAAATAAACTTGAATATATACCGAAGACAATTTTTCTTTTGAATCTAGATATTTTTATCGATCGAGAACGGTTTTATAAGTATTTCAAAAATTTATTCTTCGATTTATGTATTCGACTAATATGTCGATCACTTCGACCAGATCGTACTATGTTAACTCGCTATTAGTTTATTTATCCACAATTGCCTATAAATTTTACATCAACCGGGTTGGCATATTTTTTTAGATAGATTAGAAAAATCAGGAGGCACTATGAAAAAATACTTCGCTATTATTGCTCTAATAGTAATGATTATTTCCTACTCAAATCTTTCCGCACAAGCAACCGATACTACTAAAACCCAGAAACACGGTAAAAATTTTGTTGATAAGAACGGCGATGGTTTTAATGATAACGCACCAGATCATGATGGGGATGGAATTCCCAATGGTATCGATCCCGATTATACCGGTGCAAAAATGCAAAAAGGTAAAAAAGGTTTTGTTGATTTAAATGGTGATGGAATTAATGATAACGCACAAAAAGGGAAAAACAAAGGTATGGGTAAAGGCGGATACGGACCGGGAAATCAAGGAACAACTACCGGTGATGGCACTACCAACCAGGGTTCATCAACACAAAATGGAAATATGAACAGAACTAAGAAAGGATCGAGAGGAAACAGATAATCATTAGGGGATTAAACTTAATCCCCTCTTACTCAGGATTAATATGAAAAAAATCTTACTGCCGCTAAAAATAATTTTCTCTTTATTGTTCTTATCTACTGCTCAATCTGTTAATGCACAATGGTCGTTAAATTTTTCTACCGGGCAAGAATATAATGACAATCCATTCCGCTCACCATTCCCGGAAACAAACTTAATCTCTAACTATGATTTAAATGTTATGAATGAAAATGATTTCGTTTCATTCGGTTATCTCGGAAGCTACTTTGCATTAAATAATAATCCCGAAAGAAATTTTCACTGGCATCAACTTTCTCTCTGGAAATATTTTGAGAATTTGAGTCTTAATGTTTCTTACGAGCAAAGATTCGATAAAGATTATTATAGTTTTCTAGATTATTCCACTATTGAAGGTAATTTTAATTATCAAATTCCCTCGGATGATATCTTACCCCAATTATATTCATCGCTTTCATATACCAAATTTAAGGAACTAAGTGCTCTAGATAATTTTACGGCTGCTTTAGGTTTTGAAATCAATAAAGGATTCGAAACCAGCACTACAATAATAACCGGGGCAAAATTTAATTACCGCGCTTATTCATCCGATACTTATGTTATCCAACCCGATAATTATACGAGTGATAGTTTAATAATAATTGGTAATGAGAAACCGACACCTATCCCGCAATTAACTTCATATATTAGGGCGGCACAATCATTAACAGAATCTACGGGGCTTGCTGTGCAATACTCGAATAGAAGTATTTTAGGAGAAATCAAAAGCGTTTTTCTAAGCGGTGATTTTTATTTGTGGGAAGAATCGGAAATTTTTGACGACCCTTTAAAGTATGAAGGCAATACTATCCTTGCAGAATTAACACAGCTTGTGGATGATTATACTATCAAAGTCGGTTATTACTTGAACAAAAAAAATTATCCATCGCAAGGTATTTATACAGATTATGAAAATTTCAGCTACGATTTAATGAGAAGTGATACACAACAAATTTTCAATATTACTTTACAAAAAAATTCAGGATTTGTAATCGGTAACGCTGAACTCAATTTTTCACTGAATTACCAATACATAAATAACAAATCGAACAGTTCCTGGTTTAATTATAAATCAAGTTCATTTATGTTAAACCTGGATCTTTCCTTTTAACATTTCTACCGATTATCTGAATCAGGATAATAAAAATCTCATCTAATATTATGTTTTTATATTTTTAGTATCGGAAATCGGTGATGAGCAAATTGAAAAAGAATTTTATTCACCCGTTAATTCAAAAGAAAAGTCTTATCCTTATCTTCATTTTTACCGGTATAATAATAATTTCATCGGCTGTCATTGAATTACAACAAAGTAAAGAAGAATTACTCAGTCTGATGGAAAGTCAATCCCACTCGTTACTAGAATCAATGTCTCAAGCATCCGCGAATGCTATAATCGCAAGTCAGCAAGTAGAGGAAGAAATAAAAAATCGTCTGCTTAATAATTGTTATTCCGTTCGTCTTCTTTACGAAAAGAATTTGATATCGGATAATATACTTAAGGAATTCGCGGCGGAAAATGATATCAACCGGATAAACATATTTAACAAGTCGGGTAAAAAAATATTTTCAAACCATGAAACAATCCATCAAGACCTTCAAGAAAAAATTTCTCCTTCGGAAATATTAGAACCAATTTTTGAAAATGAAACCGATACGCTGGTAATAGGAATAAAGGGAGCGCGTTTTGAAGAAGGATACCGTTACACTGTAGCATTAGCATCAAAAGACAGAAGCGCTGTTGTTTGTAACATTGATGCCGAAGAAATTTTAAGTCTAAGAAAAGAAATCGGCTTTGGCTCGCTGGTAAACAAAATTATTAATAACCCGAACATTGTTTATGTCGCGATACAAGATACATCTTCCGTATTGGCAGCATCATCAAATGTTGAAACGCTTGAAGAAATTCAATCTTCGTCTTTCCTAAACAAATCTATGCAAGATTCGCTATTCCAATGGCGTATCACAAAATTTTCCAACGAAGATGTTTTTGAAGCTGTCCACCCGTTTACTTATCAGGATCAAAATATTGGTCTATTAAGATTAGGACTTTCGCTATCGCCGCTTAATACCATCAATAGTAAAATAATCAGGAGGATAATTATTATCGGTATAATCTTATTTATACTCGGTTCTATTGTCTTCGCGTTAATTTTTATCAATCAAAATTTTGACTTACTAAAAAAAGAATATCATTCGATAGAATCTTTTGCAAACCGTGTTATTGAAAATGTTAATGATGGAATTATAGTACTGGACCCGGTTAATAATATCAAACTTGTTAACGAATCCGCCCTTAAACTCTTCCAAAGAACTAAAGAAGAAATTTTAAATAAAGATTTATGTTCATTAATATCTCCGGAAGAATGCAAAGAAATTATTGAATCCGATTTTTCACTCCGGCAGATTGATATTATCATAAACAACCGGAACAAAAATCTGCTTGTATCCAAAAGCCGGGTTAACGATGCATCGGGCAAATTGAACACGGTATTTGTGATAAGTGATTTCACTGAACAACGGTTGCTGGAAAATCAAATCGAAAGAAATGAGCGACTTGCCGCTATTGGCGGTTTGGCATCTACTATTGCCCATGAAATTAGAAATCCATTAAACTCTATCGGGACAATCACCCAGCAGCTCGGTAAGGATTATTTACCAAATGATAACACCGGGGAATTTCAAAATTTAACCAAGCTTGTTTACAAAGAAGTAAGAAGGATTAACGATATAATCGAAAACTTTTTAAATTTTGCCAAACCTCTGCCGATAAAACCGTTAAGTTTTAAACTAAATGATTTCTTTTGCGAGACAGAAAAACAATATTCAGCCGTTACAAACGAACGAAAAATCAAACTACAAATCGATAACAGTTACGATGGCAATGTGTTTTGGGATCGTACACAGATTCACCAGGTTATGCTTAACCTTGTCGAAAATGCAATTGATGCAGTCGAACCCGGCGGCTTAATATCTATAAAATGTTATGAAACCAAAAATGAAAAAATAACTATTGAGGTTATGGATAACGGGAAAGGAATCTCTGCCGAAAATCTGAAAAAGATTTTCAATTTGTATTTTACTACTAAATCTAAAGGCAGTGGTATAGGATTAAGTATAGTTCAAAAAATAATTACCGAACACGATGGCATAATTGACGCTGTTAGTAAAGAAGGATCAGGAACAAAATTTACAATCATGCTGCCAAAGAATTTATCACAAGGGAATTAATATGAACAATTTTTCAATTTTAGTAATTGACGATGAGGAATCACAAGTTCAATCACTAAAAAGTTTTTTATCCAAACGAAATTATTCTGTTTTTACTGCTTCAACCGGTGAAGATGGATATAAAATTGTGATTGATAATCCAATTGATATTGTATTAACTGATTTTCAAATGCCGGGATGGAACGGGCTTGAGACACTCCAAAAAATTAAATCAATTAATCCTGAAATTGAAATCATTGTTATCACAGCTTACGGTACAATTGAAAGCGCAGTAAATTTGATGAAAGCCGGTGCTTTCGATTACCTGATCAAACCAATCGACCTCGATGAACTTGAAAATATTTTAAACAAGATCAAAGAGCGGAAACATTTAATCAAAGAGAATAAATTATTAAAGGAACAGTTACAAGACCGCTTCCGCATTGAAGGTATAATAACACAAAGCACATTGATGCAGAATGTTTTAAGTACCGCAATACGAGCAGCAAATTCCAAATCAACGGTATTACTACGCGGTGAAAGCGGTACGGGTAAAGAATTAATTGCTAAAGCAATTCACTTTGCAAGTCCAAGAAAGGATAAACCATTCATCACGGTTAATGTTGCTTCGCTCTCCGATAATTTATTAGAGAGCGAATTATTCGGCCACGAAAAAGGTTCGTTCACCGGGGCTATAAATCAAAGGATCGGAAGATTTGAAGAAGCAAGCGGCGGTACAATTTTTATCGATGAAGTTGGCGACATTCCATTGCCGGTACAAGTTAAACTTTTAAGAACAATCCAGTTTGGAGAGTTTCAAAGAATTGGCAGCAACGTTACTCAAACAACCGATGTTAGAATTATTGCGGCTACTCATAGAAATTTAGAAGAGATGATAAAAAATTCTATGTTCCGCGAAGATTTATTCTACCGGTTAAACGTAGTGTCAATTAATATTCCTCCTCTCCGCCAAAGGAAAGAAGATATTTCAATTTTAGTAGATCACTTCATCAAAAAATATTCGTCCGAATTAGGAAGAGATATTAAAAGTTTAACACGAGAAGCTCTTGATTCACTGATCAAATATGATTTCCCGGGAAATGTTCGTGAACTTCAAAATATTATCGAACGTGCTGTAGTTCTAACAAGGGAAGATCACATCATACAAAACGATCTGTTACCGTTTTCGCTTAATAATGTGATTGATAAAAAACTTGATCCTTTCAATTTTGAA
>DYJK01000186.1 GCA_020723165.1 Melioribacter roseus
TATCTTGTTTTTATGGGCAGAAGATTTTTATTGGAGATAATGTTGAAATCTTTAACGGTGATATAATTAAAGGTAATGTTACAATTGGTGAAAACTCTGTGATCGAATCCCAAGTTAGAGTAACCGGGAGTGATGAGTACCCGGCACAGATAGGCAAACATGTAACAATCAAAGGTGTTAGCTACATCTTTGGTTCTGTTATTGATAATAATTTTATTATCGAACATTCTGTGCTTAAATGTAAGAAGGTTGCTAAGCTTGAAGATTCAAAGTCGGAAGTATTTAAAGTTAAATATTATTTACCCGAAGCAGAGGGAATGGAGACTGTAACTGACTTTAAAAAATAAAAGGCAACTCATAAAAAAGGAGTTGCCGTAATTGATAAAAAATAAAGACTTATTTTGTTGCAGTTAATTTATTCACGTGTTTAGTAAGTGCAGATTTTTTTCTGGCTGCGTTGTTTTTATGAATCCTTCTCTTGGATGTCTGCTGATCTAATGTAGCAACAGCTTCTTTCAATAAAATATCTGCTTTCGCTTTATCATCTGTAGCATAAACCTTTTTAACTAAAGTTTTAATCTTTGATAAAGCAGCTTTGTTTCTTGATGCTCTTTTTTTAGAACTTCTAATTCTTTTTTGTGCTGACTTATGATGAGCCATTAAATTTCCCTAATTTTGTTAAAAAACGTGCGTAAATATAGCACTCTACCTTATGCGAATCAAACTAAGGGCAAAATAGAAGGAACAATAATTAAGCAACAAAATCCAAACGAAAACCATGTTTTTAGTAATTAACTCTAATTTGTAAATTGTTAACTACGCTATCATTAATTGGTTGGTTAGGCAAAGGATTGTTATTTTTGCACACGAGTATTAAAGCTGGTATATGTTAAAGGTTAACGAAATATATTATTCTATTCAGGGAGAAAGCTCGAAAGCCGGACTGCCTTGTGTTTTCATCCGGTTAACTTATTGTAATTTAAGATGCTCGTACTGCGATACGGAGTATGCCTTTTATGAAGGAAGCGATAAAACAATTGAGCAGATAATTGACGAGGTTAAAAAGTATAATTGCAATCTTGTAGAGTTAACCGGCGGCGAACCGTTATTTCAAAGTGAGTCCCTCGAACTGATGAAAAAATTATGTGATAAAGGTTTTGATGTTATGCTTGAAACGGGGGGAAGTTTACCGATTAAAGATATCGATAAGCGTGTTATGATAATTATGGATTTTAAATGCCCTTCCAGTAAAATGATGAAAAAAAACCTTTACGCGAATATTGAATATCTTAAACCTACTGACGAAGTAAAATTTGTTATTGGCTCTCGTGAGGATTATGATTGGTCTAAAGAAATAATTGCAAAGTATGATATTGTAAAAAAATGTGCCGTACTTTTTTCAGTTGTCTTTGGTCAATTGGAACCGTTAACATTAGTGAACTGGATACTTGAAGATAGTTTAAAGGTTCGTTATCAATTACAGATACACAAAATAATCTGGCATCCCGAAACGAAAGGTGTGTAATGAGAATAGCAAAAGAATTTAACTGGGAAATGGGTCATCGTTTACCTTTTCATGAAGGGAAGTGTAGGAATCTTCATGGACATTCCTATAAATGTATGGTTGAAGTAACCGGCGAACCTGATAAAAACGGAATTGTTCTGGATTATTACGATTTAAAAAAAATTATTGACCCGGTAATTGATCAACTGGATCACTCATTTATGGTTAATTCTAACGATAAAGAATTGATCGATGTTTTAGATAAACTTAACTCACGTAAGGTTGTGGTTGATTTTGAAACGACAGCCGAAAATATTTGTCTCTATCTGCTAAAAAAAATCTCCCAGGAGAAACTTCCAGGCAACATCTCATCATTAAAAATAAAAGTGTTTGAAACAGAAAATACTTACGCGGAAGAATCATACAATCTCGAAGGTCGCTAAAACAACCTTATTGCAATTTCGAAAGCTGTAAAGAACCTCTGCAGATTTGTTTTTATGAGGTAGGGTCAAGATCCCACCCTACATTTAATCAATCATATAAATAATGAAATGTTTGTAGGGTTCGGTTATTAACCGAATTTTTTTTGTATTGGAAGAGTCATAGACCCTTCCCTACAAAGAATATTAAAATGTTTTTAGGAATCGGTTTATATCCCGAACGATTTGTTCCTATAATTTTTCTATTCATTATTAGCAAAGGAATTTATGTTGGTTAAATACCTATTTGAATGGTATGTCTAAATCTTTGCAAATTTTCTTTGCAAGCAAATCATTGATTTCATTATGGCGGGGAATAGTAGATGCCTTGTGTGAATTTTGATTAATATAAACAGTATGTTTTCCACCTTCTCTAAGAAATTTACAACCATTTTTTTCAAGATAAGCAATCAGTTCTTTTCTTTTCATTATGCAGAAAGATTGATCGATTCTCTAATTATATTTTTATTGTTCAGAAGTTCGCTCAAAAAAGTTTTATTTGCTTCTAAAATAAGTTGAATAGCTTCTTTTAGGTTCTCCCTAACTTCTTCAATCGTTTCTGCTTGTGTATTAGCACCCGGAAGCTCTTCTATAAAACCGATATATCCTTCAGATACTTTTTGGATTATTGCTGTAAACGGCATACCCATTTCCTCATACATTTATTGCAAAAGTAATAAAACTTCTTTAAAAAAATCATTCAAAACCTTATTGCAATTTCGAAAGCTGTAAAGAACCTTCATGATTTTGGTCCTTTTATGAGGATGTCATTGACCCTTCCATACCTTGAATCAATCAAATAAATAATGAAATGTCTGTAGGTTCGGTTATTAGCCGAACCTTTTTTTGTATTGGAAGGATCACAGACCCTTCCCTACTTCTTCCAAAATCTTTGGAAGTATTTCTCCCGATTTACCAAATAACGAATAATCTGCATAGCCCGATAGTTCAGTCGGTTCAATATTAATTTCAACAAGGTAAGCACCGGCACGTTTTGCACCCATTGGTATATAAGCCGCCGGGTAAACTACTGCGCTTGTCCCCACGACAAAGCAGATGTCGCTCCATTCGGCAGCAGTCTCACCACCGGTAAATTGATCTTGCGGCAGCATTTCGCCAAACCATACTACATCTGGTCGTACTAAACCTCCGCATTTTTTGCATGTGGGAACATTATTACCATCTTCATCCTTTATCGAATAAAATGTATGGCATTCAATACAAAAATTTCTTTCTATGTTTCCGTGAAGTTCAAAAATTTTTGTAGAGCCGGCACGTTTGTGAAGGTTATCAATGTTTTGTGTAACTACGGTAACATCAAAATATTTTTCAAATTTTGCTATGGCAAAGTGGCCGGCATTTGGTTGGCAATTGTGAATAATATTTCTTCTGTGCTGATACCATTCCCAAACTAAATTCGGATTACGTAAGAAGGAGTCAAAGTTAGCGAGTTCTTCCGGGTTCATTTTATTCCATATTCCGTCTTTACCGCGGAAAGTAGGAATACCACTTTCTGCCGAAATTCCGGCGCCGGTGAAGAAAACTATTTTCTTTGACTCTCTAAGTTTCTTAATAAATTCTTGTTTGAAATCCATTTTCTCTGATATAAAACAAAAACAAAAAATCTTTTCAATCAAATTATTTTGGATTCTTCGCTTTGCTCAGAATAAATATTATTCGTCTTTAATATCAATAAGCGTTTGTTTCGCTTCAGCTTTTCGTTTTTCATCATCCTGATGAGCATCTGTAATTGTTAATGCTTTATTCAGCATTTCGCGTGCAGTTTTGTATTCATCTTCACGTATAAGTGAATGCGCATAATCAACATAGAACATTACGTAGTTGGGGTAGAGCTCAATAGCTTTTTTGTATTCTTTAATTGCAACCTCATTATCAGCCCATCCAAGACCAAGTATTGCCCGTGCCGGTTTCCATTTATCGCTTGTCTTTGCATGAGTTCTTGCTAATACATAATGAGCAACTCCTTGAACAAAATTTCCACCACTGTTTAATTGAATTGCTTTTTCAACATCAGCGCGGACGGAATTAACAACGCCGGCTACAGAAAACACACCTTTAAAAAGTGCAATCTTTCCATTTGCAATGGCGCGCCGCAAATATGTAGCTGATTGATTTGGTCCTTGTTTAATTGCTTTATCTGCATATTCAAGTGCTTTCTGAAAAGTTGCAAGCTGTGCGTCTTCTTGTTCGTCAGTACTTGTCGGCATCCTATCGCCAATATCAACAAATGTTCTGCTGAGCCGCCAAAGAATTTCCCAATTGTCAGGATCTATTTTTTCTGCTTTTGTAAAAACTTCCAATGCCTTTTCGTTATTGAACTGTGAATAATATTTATCACCTTCTTCGATTAACTGATCTACTATTTGTGCCTTTAATTGTAAAGAGAAGAGGAATAGTGCTGTGATTGCGTATAAAGATATTTTTTTCATTTTGGTTCCTCTATTTATTATGGAATTACATTTATTCAGTGTCAGTTTCCGGCGTAATGTATAGTGATGTGTTAGCAAGGGGTAGAAAACGTGTCCAGTTATTTCCTTTTGCTCTATCCAGTTCAATAGCATATTTATAAGCATTTGTTTTTGCACTTAATTCATCTGCTTGGTAAAGAACTATTGCTTCAAGTGTTTTTGGTTCAACTGGGGAAGCAAATTCTAATTTGCCTTGATGGCTGAGTATTAAATGTATCAGTTGATTTTTAAGTTCTACCGGGAATCCAGGGATTGTATCTATTGTTTTTTCGGCAGTTAATGCACCAATCATAATATGCCCGATCAACTTACCTTTGTCGGAGTAATCAAAAACCGAATCGTATGTTAATTCCTCTGTCTTACCGAAATCATGAAGTAGGGCGCCGCAAATTAGTAAATCGCGATTGATATCAGGATGAATTACACACATCAAATCGCAAATTTTCACTAACTCTAAAGTATGCTCCAATAATCCGTGAAGGTAGGAATGGTGCCAGCTTTTGCCGGCTGGAGTTCTAACAAACTTATCTAAATTATCCCCGGAAAAAATTTTATGTAATAAACTTTGTAGGAAATTATTATTTACCGAACCGATTGTATTATTGAGTTCATCTATCATCTCGGTAAGCGGGCGTGATGATTTAGGTAAGAAGTCTTCGGGTGAAACGTTATCATTATTAACAGCAAGTCGTATTTTATTTATTTTGATCTGCGGCGTATTGTTGAATTCTTCAATCTGGCCGGTTACTTTAACAATGGATCCTTCTTTAATTTTATCTGCAATATCTTCGAACCGATCCCACATTTTTGCCGGAAGAAGAGCAGTTTTATCCCGCAGTTCGAGATTAAGATAGGGTTTGCCGTTCTTTGCAGTTTTTATTTCAGACTTAGTAATAATAAGAAATAAAGTAAAATCTTCACCAGTGGAATATTCGCTTAAATTTTTTTGATCAATCATTATTCTATAATTCTAGTTCTAACTGATTATAAATTTATCAAAAAATAACAGAAGGGAAAAGGATCAACTCTTAATAATTTTAATAATACTCTCTTTTGGCAATC
>DYJK01000020.1 GCA_020723165.1 Melioribacter roseus
AGTTGCTATAGAACACCGGCAGTTTAGTACAACCGTTACAAACCGGGATTTTACCTTAGAAGAATCAATGGTTTGTCCACCATTTTGTCCGTGAGGATTGATTGATATGAATATACCATTAATAACAGTTGTGACATCTACATTAATTTGGCTTTTGCCACCATTTAGGCAATATAGAACATATTACTTCGGATATTTTTTAATTCTTGCTATATCCGACCCGGTGAAAATTTTCTTTTTGAATTCCTTTTCGATTCCCCCACAAATTTTCTCGTCATTTTTCTCGTTGATGCTTGTTTCAGCTATTATAAAGATGGAAAGAAGGCTTATAATATTCGTGCTATCGTTTTTGCTACTTTTCTTTATACTTGCTTTTAATGTAGAATCAAAATTAGTCCTAGTGATCAATGCTTCGATTCACATTTGGATTTTGATGCTGATAATATCAAAATTGATTGATGCTGTAGTAGAAACAAAAACATTGAATCTGTTTCTTATTCTTCTGGTAATCTATGAATTTATGGCGATTTTAAAAAATCTTGTCGTTGTTTTTGATCTTACGCACGGCACGCTACAATTCTATGTAACAACAATAGTACAAATTATTTTTGGTTTGGTTTTCACTTTTATCAATTACAATAATTCCAAGTTTTTCCCAATTAAGAACTATTTAGTAAGGGAGTAAATTGTAAAACTGTATGAAAAACAATATTGTGATGCTGCATCTTGAAGACGATGATAAAGATGCCAATCTTGTTAAGTCTTTAATAGATACTGATAAATTAAATTGTAATATTATCCGTATAAAAGAGAGCAAGGAATTCGTTAGGCAGATAAATAACAATTCTGTTCATTTAATATTATCTGAAATTGCGCTTACTGATTTTGAAGGTCTGCATGCATTACGATTAGTGCGCAGCAAAAACAAACGAATTCCTTTCATCTTCCTTTCCGATATATTCAATCAAAATATTCTTCTCAGTGCTTTTCGTTACGGTGCTACGGATTATATACTCAAAAACGATATTACAAATATTGCTAAAATAATAAAGAACGCTGTAAAGGATTATTCAAATTACCTTGAAGTTGAAGAACTAAATAGACAAGTACGTAAAAGCCAGGAACGGTTCCATGCGGTTCATAAAGCAGTCAACGACGTAATCTGGGAAATTGATCTCCAAAACAAACATGTTATTTGGAGCGATAACGCAACCGAGATCCTACGTATCAAACAAAAAGATCTTGGCAATTCGCTCAATTGGTTTGTTGAAAGAATCCACCCGGATGAATCGGGTACTGTCAGTTCCAAACTTGAAGAGATGTTAACCGACCATAAAGAAAAACTTCATCTCGATTTTCATTTTAAGTGCGGCGACGGAAGTTATACATATCTCTATTTCCGCGCTTATGTTTTTTATGATAGGGACAAACGCCCGGTTAAAATTGTTGGGTCGATGCTCGATTGTTCCGATATCAAAGAAATGAAAGATCAATTAATCGAGGCTAAAGTAGCTGCGGAGGAATCAGAAAGGATTAAAACAGAATTCCTTGCCCAGATGTCGCACGAAATTCGTACGCCTCTTAATATCATTTTAAACTTTGCAGAAATATTGAAAGAAGATTTTAATCTTGAGAAGGATGAAGATAAAAGAGAAATCTACAGTATAATGCAGAGCTCTGGTAAGAGACTTATACGTACTGTTGATTCGGTACTGAATTTATCCCAGTTGAATGCCGGTACATATAAACCAACATTGAAAGCAATGAATTTATATACTGACGTGCTGGAACGTCTTTACAAAGAATACCGGCAATCAGCACAATCCAAAAAACTGCTGCTTGTTCTAAAGAGAACTACAATTACTGATAAAATTACAACCGATGATTATTGTATTACGCAGATTTTTTCCAACTTAATTGATAATGCAATTAAGTACACGGAAAAAGGTTTCGTGGAAATTTTATTAGGCAGCGAAATAAACGGACAGTTGTTTGTTGAGATAAAAGATACCGGAATTGGAATCTCCGAAGAATTTCTTCCTCATGTTTTTGATTCCTTCCGGCGTGAAGAAATGAATTATACGCAGCGCTATGCCGGCAGCGGTCTTGGTCTTGCACTTGTTAAAAACTATTGCTCGTTAATAAATGCAGAAATATCAGTTGAAAGTAAAAAAGATGTCGGGACAAAGTTTAAAGTGGTGTTTAAATAAAATCAATAATGATTAGGGATTGCATGGTAGTAAGTAATTATGCTGATTCAACATCAAAGTTATTAACAACTTTCGTGGTCCAGTGATTTGTTTGCGGAATTATCTAATAAATATATATATCATTTATTAACAATTTCGAGGGCACTATGAAAATTGTTCGTATGAATAAACTCGTTAGTGGTACCAGGACAGCAGCATTCCTTGATGTTCAGACTGATGACGGAATTACTATTAAAGGATTCCGCTTAGTTAATGGAAGCCATGGCATGTTTGTTTCTTCACCGGATCAGAAATCTAAAGACGGTAAATTTTATGAGATGGTTACTTTACCGCGAGAGATGAAACTGCAGCTTGAAAAAATTGCTATTTCTGAATACAACAAATGATTAGACTGTTATTCGGCAGCCATGAATAAGTTTTAGAAATTATAAAACCTCTCCACACGCCTCTTTTAATCCACAGATAAAACTGTGGATAAGATTAGAAGGGGACAAAGTTAGTAGTAGTTTTTTTATACGGGGGGTGAGGTTATGATTTGTTGTTTGAAAACGAATTTACTCTATTCCTCTTGATGCATAAGAGATGGGTCTGCATGGCCACTCCCTTTGATGGCAAACGACTCTCCATTTGCTGTTAATTTGCCGTGCAGATCCGTACTCCTATTGGAGGAGTTAAAAGTGTAAAGGAACTATCGAAAGCAGCGATTTAATAATTGGAAATTTTATTTTCACTTTAAATACTTACTTTTTACCGATATCTGTAAAAAGTTAAATAGTGAGGTATGTGAAAGTAGGATGCATTAGGTTATAAAAATTGAGAGTAGCAGCGATGCATAAGAGAAAGGGACTGCACGGATTATTGGCACACACACTCGGTAACGCAACGTTACTGTTTCAATCCGTGCAGCCCTACTCCTAATTACTCATAGGAATGATTTTAAAAAGCGAAGCAATATAACAATGCAGCAATTAAACAATACATAAATTCATTTCCAGATAAAACACAGATTACTGCTATGGAAAAAGAAAAAATCATTTCGGATATCACATTAAAAGTCGGGCCGTCATCGTTCAATTACTGGCGGATCGGAATTACCAACGATCCCGGTGCACACAAAAAATATTTGAGCAGAACACTAAACGTAGATACCGCATGCTGGTCCGATTGGGAAACCGGGGCATTATCGGATGCGCAAGAGATCGAATCATATTTTGTTAACGGCAAAGGGATGAAAGGAGAAAAACGAAGCGAGTTATCTGCAGATAAAAAAGTTTTCGTGTTCGTTTATTGAAAATACTTTTATGAACTCTCCCCCGCCTCGAACGACGAAGTCGGGCGGGCTAATCCCTCTCCTTGACTTCGACTTTGCTCAGTCTGACGGAGAGGGACTTCGAAAATGGAGTGGTATCACCCCTTCTCTATTAAAGAGAAGGGGAAGGGGATGAGTTCAAGTATCCAAGCATAATTTTCACACAGTCTTTTAAATAGTAGGTGAATAGATTAAAAATCAGGATGGAACCGTTTCTACTTTGTTACAGACTACATGTTGAGTGTGGTCTATTGATGAAAAGCTGTGCTGAAAACTTTGAGTTGTTTTATACGCACACTAAGTATTGTCCGTCTATCACAGATATTGTTTTTTAATGTTAATATATTCAGCTAAGTTATTTAGCATGTTTGCCGATCATTCTTGTTGAGTTTCATTTAGTCTTAATCATTAGTTGTTAATAAGGGACTATTATTATGAACTTAGAAACAAGATACATTATTCACATACCCTTTATTACAACAAATACCTATACATTAAAAATGGAGACCAGCTTTAAAGCCAAAAAATATTATGTACAACTCTAAATGAGTAAAAAATGGCAGCATCGGGAATAAAACATATATCACCAAAAAATTTGAGTTTGTTTTCCAAATCGGCAAGTATTTTAATCGTATCAATCGGAATTATAGTTCTAACCGGTTGGATTTTAAATATACCGATCCTTCAAAGTTTTTTCCCGGGTTTTATCGGTATGAATCCCGGTTCGGCAGCAGCATTTATATTTTCCGGTTTGTCACTTTGGTTTTTGAATTGTGCGGTAACTAAGAACTGGCATATCTACGCCTGGCAAGTTTGTGCATTTAGTGTTACTCTGTTTGGTCTATTTGCAATTCTACAATTTCTATTTGAAGTAAATTTTGGATTTACACGTAGGTTCATCGATGATTCTGCTTTAGCCGGTATGAAAATTTCGGCAATTCTAATGTCGCCGGCATCGGCAGTTAATTTTGTGTTTATAGGTATCTCGATATTAATGTATTCCCGTAAATTTCTTACTGCTGCACGTGCTTCTATTTCTTTAACGATAATAATTGCCCTCTTTTCATTCATAAATTATTTTTTTAACAGCCATTCATATCTTCATCCGGGTACTACATATCCCATGACACTTCTTTCAGCGGTTGTATTTACTTTGAACGCCGCCGGTTACTTATCTTTTTTTGCGGTCAAATGGAAAGGAATAAGTTTGAATTACCCCGAACGGTTTCGATATAAATGGCAGCCGTACCTGGCAGCTTTCTTAATAGTTTTAATTGCCGCATCGTTACGTTTGTGGCCTCTTCAGTCACTTGGCTTACGAACTGTTTGGGTTACATTCTACCCGGCTGTGATGTTAACAGCAATTTATGGCGGACTTACCGCCGGATTAGTAGCTGCATTCCTTTCATGTTTTACAGCGCTTTTCTTGTGGCCTATTTTTGTTGATCAGCCGTTCATCAAAGATTATGGCGATTTAATCAGTATGACCATCTTCGTAATTACATGTATCATGATATCCGGTGTTGCAGAAGCGATGATACGTGCTCGTGAAAAAGTGAAACAGACTAACATCGATCTCGGAAAAGAAATTACAGATAGGGAAGCCGCCGAAAATGAAATTAGGAAATTAAATGAGGTTCTTGAAGACCGTGTAAAAGAACGGACTGCCGAATTAATAATGAGTGAGGAAAAGTACCGCTCATTTTTCAATACATCGAGGGATTGTGTTTTCATTACTTCAACCGATGGAAGATGGATTGAAATGAATGAGACAGCAGTTGAATTATTTGGTTATGCGAGCAGAGAAGAATTAGTGCAAGTTAAAATTCCTGATCTTTATGCTAATCCGGCAGATAGAATAAATCATATCAATACTATCAAGGAACATGGCTACACTAAAGATTACCCGGTAGATCTCCGTAAAAAAGACGGAAGAATAATCAATACGTTAATTACATCTACTGTTCGATACGATGCTGAAGGCAATGTTATCGGTTTTATGGGAACCATAAGGGATATAACCGAGCGCAAACATTCAGAAGAAAAAATCAGGAATGCAAACCGTGTTTATGCAGTTCTAAGCAATATCAACCAGGCAATTGTTCGTATTAAAGATAAGAAAATACTCTTCGATGAAACTTGCCGGATTGCAGTTGATGATGGTAAGTTCAGAATGGCTTGGATCGGGATTGTTAATTCAAAGACAAATAAAGTTGAACCGGTTGCATCTGCCGGTATTAAGGGTACTTATTTTGAATCCGTTAATGTTGATCTGGATAATGAGAAATTGAACATGATTCCTATTGTTCAAGTTATAAAAACCGGTGTTCATTGTATTAATAATGATGTTGCTAACAGCCCGGTTACAGTTCCATGGCATCCACATGCTTTAGAACTTGGGTTTAAAGCATCCGCCGCATTCCCGATAAAAGTATTCGGCAAAACTATCGGCGCATTTATACTCTATTCAAGCGAGCAATTTTTCTTTGATGAAGACGAGGTTAAGTTACTCGATGAGATGGCTTCGGATATTTCTTTTGCAATCGAGTTTCTTGAGAATGAATCCGTACGTAAACATAATGAAGTTGAACTCCAAAAAAGTTTGGAACGCTATCGGTCAACTTTGGATAATATGCTTGAAGGATGCCAGATAATCGGGTTTGACTGGCGTTACATTTATATCAATAGAGCAGCAGAAAAACATAACCGCAGACCGAAGGAAGAACTGCTCGGCAATAAATATATGGATATGTGGCCCGGGGTCGAACAGACGGAAGTGTTCAAGATTATTAAACGATGCTTAGAAGAAAGAGCAATTCATTATATGGAAAATGAATTCATTTTTCCGGATGGAACACCCGGATGGTTCGAACTTTCAATTCAAGCCGTGCCTGAAGGTGCCTTCATCTTATCGCATGATATTACCGAAAGGAAAGCAGCAGAAAATAAAATCTTAAAACTAAACGAAGAACTTGAACAAAAAGTTATCGAGCGTACTGCACAGCTTGAATCTGTAAACAAAGAACTTGAATCTTTCTCATATTCGGTCTCGCATGATTTGCGGGCGCCGTTAAGGCATATAGACGGTTTTATCAGGATGCTTCAAACTTCTGCTAAAGCAAAATTGGATGAAAAATCAATTAGGTATCTCGGCATAATTTCAGGTGCTGCAAAACAGATGGGTCAGTTGATTGATGATCTTCTCCATTTTTCAAGAATGGGAAGAACAGCGATAAATTATTCAACAATCGATATGAATAATATTGTAACAGATGTTAAAAATGAAATTATGGCAACTTTAATGAATGATAAATATGACTGGCAAGTTACCGTTCTTCCAAATGTAATAACCGATTACCCGATGATAAGAATTGTTTGGATGAATTTAATTTCTAATGCGGTTAAGTATTCATCAAAGGTTGATCGACCGGTTATCAAAATCGATTCATATCAAGAAAAAAATGAAATTGTATTTTATGTGAAAGACAATGGTGCCGGTTTTGATAGCAATTACACACACAAATTATTTGGCGTTTTTCAACGATTGCACACAACTGAAGAATTTGAAGGAACCGGAATCGGTTTGGCTACTATTCATAGAATTATTACAAGACTTGGCGGAAGAACATGGGCTGAAGGTGAAACCGGCAAGGGTGCGGCTTTTTATTTCTCACTCCCAACTAAAATAAATTAAGGAGAAAGTTTATGCGTAAGTATAATCAAATTTTATTGGTAGAAGATAATCCTAACGACCGGGAACTAACTATCGGCGCCCTTACCGAACATAATCTTGCAAATGATATTGTTAGTACCAGTGATGGTGTAGAGGCATTGGATTATCTTTTCAAAAGGGGGAAATATAAAGACCGCATGAACGGGAATCCGGGGGTGATATTGCTTGACATAAAAATGCCGCGTATGGACGGTATAGAAGTTTTGAAAATTATTAAATCCGATCCTAACCTTAAATTAATCCCGGTTGTTATGCTCACATCATCGCGTGAAGAACAAGACCTGGTAGAATCATATAACCTTGGTGCTAATGCTTACGTTGTTAAGCCGGTTGATTTCCAGGAATTTATTGATGCAATAAAAAATGTTGGTCTCTTTTGGGCAATAATCAACGAATCAATTAAATAAAACAATCATAAAGGTACAGCCATGAAGAATAATTTAAAAATTCTTCTGCTAGAAGACAGCGATCTCGATGCAGAACTTCTTCAGCATATATTGAGTGAAGAAGGGATCGAATGCAGCATCACGCGTGCAGCAAATCAAAAAGAATTTTTCTCTGCCATTAACCAATTCGAGTTTGATGTTATCCTTTCCGATAATACGTTGCCAGATTACGATGGATTAAGCGCTCTTAAGTACGCAAGGGAACACAAACCTCACATCCCGTTTATTTTTGTATCGGGTACGATTGGAGAAGAACGGGCTGTTGAAGCCCTAAGACACGGCGCAAGGGATTATGTTCTTAAGCAGCATATCAATAAACTGGTACCGGCTTTGCAAAGGGTAACACATGAATCTAAAATTGAGCAAGCAAAAGTAAGAGCCGAAAAAGAATTAAGAGCTAGTGAAGAAAAATACCGCCGGCTTGTTAATGAAGTTAACGATGGTTTTTACATAACCGATCAGCATGGTAATATTACTTTTGCCAATGTTGCACTTGCTAGAATGTTAGGGTACGGCAGAACCGAAGATTTGATAGGCCATAATTTCCTCGAATTTGTGCCGGGTGAAAAAGCATCCCGGTTTGCCGAGAAATATAAAAGTCATTTAGAAATGGCAAAGCCGCCTGAGAATTTTGAAGTTGAAGTTTTGAAAATAGATGGTTCAACCGCTTACCTTGATTTGAAACCGGTATTGATAATAGAACAAGGAAAAGTTTTTGGTACACGCGGTGTTATAAGAAATATTACAGAACGTAAACTGGCTGAGATCGAGATCATCTCGCAAAAAAATAAGTTTGAACAGCTCTTTAACAATTCACCTATTGCTACTGCACTATTAGATACCCAGGATAAAGTAGTACTTATCAATGAAGCCTTCACAATTTTGTTCGGTTACTTTCTTGATGAAATTAAGGGAAAAAATATTAATGATCTGCTTGTTCCGGCAGAAAGAAAAAATGAAGCACAAAGTTTTTCGAACGAAACACATTTGGGTCACCAGGTAAATAAAGAAAGTTACCGTAAGAAAAAAGACGGTACATTGGCATTTGTTCAAATTATTGGTGTGCCGGTAATTGTAAATGATAAAACTGCCGGTATATATGGAATGTACGTTGATCTTTCAGTACGCAAAAAAGCCGAAGAAGAATTGATCAAAGCAAAAATTCAATCCGAAGAGATGAACCGGCTAAAGAGTTGTTTCCTTTCCAATATGAGCCATGAATTAAGAACGCCGCTTATCTCTGTTCTCGGTTTTGCTGAATTACTTCAGCAAGAAGTGAAAGACCCGGATCACTTAGAATGGGTCGGTCATATCTTTGATGGCGGTCTTCGTCTTCAGAATACATTGAACACAATCTTAGAATTTTCGCGGCTTGAGACGGAGAGTACTTCCGTAAAAATGGAGATTTGCAAATTAGCCGAGCAAATTGAAAAGCAGTTAAGAACATTTCAGAATGCCGCACGAATTAAAAATTTGTATCTCCGCTCACTTTTTGTTGACCGCGATATAAAAGCTAATATAAATATCGATCTATTTAACAAAGCGCTCTTTCACCTTGTAAGCAATGCAATCAAGTTTACAAAAAGGGGCGGGGTAACGGTTTCGTTAGATATCGAACGCCTCAACGACCGTTTGTTCGCTGTTATTAAAATTTCAGATACCGGTATTGGTATTGAAGAAAATAAAATAAAATCCCTTTTCAGTGAGTTCAGGCAGATTAGCGAAGGTATGAATAGGGATTACGAAGGTGTGGGTTTGGGTCTTGCTCTTACTAAAAGAATTGTAGAACTGTTAAAAGGCAGTGTAGAAGTAAAGAGTGAAATCGGTAAGGGCTCGGAATTCTCTATTTATCTGCCGGCTATTCCTTCCGAAAGTGAAATTACAAAAGAGATCGATTTTAGAAGAACAACACACCATATTGATGTTAGTCCTTTTGTCGACCGGAATAAAGTTTCTATTCTTGTTGTTGAAGATAATTTTTCCAACAGATCATTAATAAAAAAAATACTTAAGAATTATGAATTAGTAGCTGAAGCAGAGGACGGTATTAGCGGTATTTCTCTTGCTACACAAAGAAAGTTTGATCTGATTCTTATGGATATAAATCTTGGCGCCGGTATCGATGGTATAGAAACGATGCACCGTATAAGAAAGATACCCGGTTATTTTAATACGCCGATAATTGCTGTTACTGCTTATGCGATGGGTGGCGATAAGGAGCGGTTTAAATCCGAAGGCTTTGATGCATACCTTGCTAAACCGTTCCCTAAAGAAACGTTAATTGAAGTTGTGAACAAATATTTACGGAAAGCAAAACTAGATGCTTAATTTTAATAAGTAGTTTTAATGAAATTAAATAATGTATAAAAAAAAGTTAATGATTTTTATATTTATGAAAAAAATAATTTTAATATCACTATTTTTTTCGGTAATACATATGGCACAACAAAATAATACGACCAATAATCGTCCAAATAATTTATCGATTACTGAACAGCTAGCTTACAGTACTATTAGAATTGAGGTAAGTAATGAAAAAGATAGCGGTGTGGGCACTGGTTTCTTTTTTAGATTTCTTGAAAAGGATTCTCTCAATGTTCCCGCAATTGTTACTAATAAGCATGTTGTTCATGGAATGACAAAAGGTGCATTTCTTTTTTCTACCATAAATGATGATGGCACTCCAAATAATAAAGTTCATATTCCAATTACTTTTGAAAATTTTGACAAAATGTGGATTATGCATCCTGACACAAACGTTGATTTGGCAATAATGCCAATTCAACCTTTACTTAATGAAGCAGTAAAAAAAGGTTTGAAACCATTTTTTATATCATTAGATAAAAACTTAGTTCCTTCGGATGAACAATTAAATGATTTGTCTGCTGTTGAAGATATTCTAATGGTGGGATATCCGATCGGACTCTGGGATGCAATCAACAATTATCCACTTTATAGGAATGGTATAACCTCGAGTCATCCAGCAAATGATTATAATGGTAAATCTGAATTCATTATTGATGCAGCTTGTTTCCCTGGCTCAAGTGGTTCACCAGTATTTTTAGCCAACATTGGGAATTATGTTGATAAAAAAGGTGGGACCAATATTGCTACACGTTTTTATCTACTAGGGATACTTTATGCGGGACCTCAATATACTGCAACTGGTGATATAATTGTCATTGACGTTCCTACAAAAAAAGATACAATTGTTGCTTCGAATATACCAACAAATTTGGGATATGTAATTAAATCGAAGAGATTACTTGATTTTGATTCTGTTTTAGAAAAACTGATAAATGGTAAATGATACGCGTAACGATAATATGTATGGTGTGTAGTGTATAAAAATAATAATGGAGTTGATATGAAATTATTATATGAATCAAGAATAAAAGGAGATTTTGAAGGTTGGGATAGAGATAAGGTATTTGAGCTAGATAACGGAACGAAGTGGCAACAAAGGAATTATAAATATAAGTATCATTATTGCTATCGGCCGAAAGCAAAAATTTATCAAAATGGTTCGAGATATTTTTTACATGTTGAATGTGTGAATGATAGAATCGAAGTTATAAGAGTAAATTAATCAGATATTCCCCTGACTGTGGAGAATTATTTCGTCAAAATAAATGATAGTTAAATTTTGACTTTATTTTCTTGTAGAAACTTCCCATCATTTATTGGTTGCACGGTATTTCAGAAAGGCAATTTAATTAGTGAGGTAGATATGAAAATAAAACTTATTGCGATACTATTATTCTTAATACTTAATTTATTCCAGCACCCTTCTTTATTTGCTCAATCGCAAAGTATTGAAAGAAACATTGTGAACGGAACAGCCGAGTTTTTAACTGACCGTGCCAATGAAAACTTCTTCTACATATTTGAGAATAAATTAAAAGGCAATCAATTCTTCAAGTATTTTTTCCTCAACACATACAATATGCTTGAGACAACAAACTTGAAAATCATTTTAACAAATAGAGACGTTTGGCAAAACTGTATTAAAAAAGATTTGTCAAAGATTGTAGAGAATTTCCTAAATATTATCGATAACGAAAGAAAAGTGTTGCCGAAGGATGAAATGGAAATTATTAATGATTTACTTGAACGAATTCAGGAAGTCAAAATTAAGATTGGCGATAATACTTACCAGTTAAATGCACAACCACTTTTCTTAAATGATGATGAAAAGTCTATATACAATAATGTTTACACAAAATTTGAAAATGTAGTTGAAACCGGCAAGAAAATTAAAAACATCTCCTTTAATAACATTAAATCTTTAGTTGAAAATAAGGATACAATATCACAGCAATTATCAGAAATGATTTTATCGTTTAAAAATGTTAATTCAATTTATAAATTCAAAGAATTTGAATTAGTAGGTGCAGAAGGATTACGGAAGTACGTCGACAAAACAGTTTCAATTTTAAATAGCATTAAAGAATTGTATGAATTAGCAAAAATTGTAGCTGATAAAAAAATGGGTAATACTTATCGTGTCCTTAATTCATTTAAAATAATTGAATACCTTGTTGAAAAACTACCTGATAGCACATTTAGTTCTGAAGAAATAAAAAGTGAGTATCACAAATACTTCAATAACTTTAAATCATACGCACTCTTTTTTGCTCAACTATCTGAAGCACAAAGTAAGGATGAAGTAAAAACAATTCTTGCCTCTGTTACTTTGCCACCAGTAAGTTTTGGCACTAAGAGGGATAATTCGAATCATATTTTTATTGCTTCTTATTGGGGATTAGCTTTTGGAATTGAAACAAGAAATAGAGAGCTTAATCTAAAGAAACAAAACACTTTTGGTTACTTTGGTTTAACGGCACCAATTGGTATTGAACATAGTTGGGGTCTTGGGAAAAACGGATCGGTAAGTTTATTTGTTTCTGTTTTTGATTTTGGCCCTGTTGTAAATTCTCAATTATTCGGTAACGATTCCCAAATGTTATTGAAGGACATAATTTCACCTGGATTTTATATTATTTATGGGATACCTGAAGTACCTCTTGCATTGTCGTTCGGATATTTTAATTCTAAAGCTGTAAAGTTGGATTCTTCTAGACAGCATCATATTTCCTTAAATGTTGTATTCGATATGCCTTTAATGATTTTTTATTGATACTACTTTTTCCGTTTTGCTACTCCTGAATAGATAGTTATATAAATAAATCGGAGGATCAAAAAAGTGAAAAAAATATTTTATGTACTTTCGTTTTTGTTGATATCCGCTGCAACTGTCTCCGCACAAGAAACTTCAAGCAAGCCGATGATCATAATGGGTGATGGTCAGTTGAGATCGCACCCGGTAAAGGTTTTTATTACCAATGTAAATATCACCGATGAAATGCAGCCGGTTCTCTGTCTTGTTGGTATCAACCAGAAGACAAGGGAGAAATATGAAAACGTTTTATGCAAGGGACCTTCTTTCATACCTTTCCAAACGGCATCGGATCAAACAATCTCGCATGACGTAGCCGGTACACCGATTACGTTTAAAGGGACAATGATGCTGTTCGATTTGAATGAGATCAAAATACCTTTCTATGATGCCGGCGTGCGTGTTCTGCCGGTTGTAACGTGGATCTCCGAAAAGATCAGCTTGCCAAATAACGGAATTAAATATGAATATGCAGAGGTTATAAGCGAGGACGAAATTTATATCGGCAACGGGACTGGCGGAATATTCTGGACTGCCTTTTTCCTTTTAGTAATGGTCGGAATCGTTTTTGGGTTGGAGTGGACAATGAAAAAACGTCCGCTTGATGTAATTAGAATTTACGATGGTAAAATTTCACTCTCGTTAACTCAAATGGCTATGTGGACACTTGCTGTTGGAGGAATGGTTTTCGCTTTTGGCTTGATGCATCTTGATGTACCTGAAATACCGGATTCTTTGGTGGTGCTGATGGGACTCTCGGTTGTAACGAGTGCCGCCGGGCATTATCAATCACACATTTTAAAAGATATTAAACAAGAAATAGGCAGAAAGAATGTTAATGCATCCGAGAAAAAGAAACGATATTTCTCCGGGTTGTCATCAATAATCAATGTTACGGTTGGAGGTAAAGAATTTCCATCGATGGCTAAATCGCAATACTTTTTCTGGACGGTTGCAACAATTATTCTGTTCGTTTACAAAAGTTCGGTCGAAGGAAAGTTATGGTCTGTGCCTGAAGAATTAATTGTACTGATGGGTATCAGCCAGGGGAGCTACCTCGTAAGAAACCAGATGGAGATAGGTAAAGAGCAAAAGGAACTAACCAAGATCAAAAAAGACAAATAGATTATTCTGTAATTAAGCTATTAATATTTATTAGTGGTTGCTTTTAAGAAGGTTTATTATGGAATACAAAAATGAACCTAATTGGACTTGCTTTTACCAAACACTTGCTAAGATTGGTCCGAAAATGCTAAAGGGCGTTCCAAGAGTATTGAAAGAATGGCTTGATGAGGCTGCTGTAGAAACCGATAGGTTATACTCATACGGACTACAAACTGGATTTTATTATAACTGGAATGAGAATTCACACGAGAATGCTGTTTTAAGTGCTCTTAGTGATTGGGAGCGAAATGTACATGTTGCTTTAAATGATGCGGTCGATTACTTTTTTTATGGCGAGTCTCAATCAAAAATTATTTCCTTAAAAAAATCAGTTTCAAATGTTAAACTCATCACCGAGAAAAAATACATTGATAAACTTATCAACGCAGCATCATCACCAGAGATAACGGAAGAACCATCAGAACCAATCGTCGAAAAATTGTCGTTTGAACTTCTCCCGGCAGAGATTTGGTTTTCCGACCTGAGTATGAAAAAATATTTTGAGGATATTGGTAAAAGGGAAAAAGGAAAAGGAATAGAAATAGATTGGGAACGAATTGAAAAAATAAAATCCCTTAACCCGGTAAAATGTTATGTAGGCACAAGCGGTTGGCAAGGTTATATCGTTTTTGAGTTTGATTATACTGAAAAGGTGATCCTTGAGTGCCCGGTGTTTGGTAGTGCCACTTATATTTTATCAGGTGACTGGCGGAAAATGATCGGTCATTCTCGAAAATATTTACGAACTATGTTTCCGGACGATTATGAAAAAATAGTCCATAAAGGAGATTGGCTGCTAAGGATAAAAAATCTAATAACTATTACTTAAGTTCTTCAACTACAGTTGAGTGACATTGCAGCAAGCGGTGTGTAGTTAAGTTGTAAATGTGATGAAATGTAGCGTGGATACTGAATGCAAGATGCTGGATGCTTGTAAAAAATAGCAGTTAATAAACAATTAAATTATATGTGCAACATAATTAATTGCTAAAAATTTATTACAGTAAAAAATGACATCCTCCGGTTGTTTGTGTATCTTTGTAAATACTGTGATCATATTTTAATAAAACTGTAAGATGGGTTTAAACATTGGTATCGGGTTTGTAACCGGCAGAAAACATTTTCAAAACATACTACGATCGTATATCAATAACTGGTTAGAACACGGATTAGTTGCTGATGCAGATATACGACTTCACCTTTTCATAGCTTATGATCTGAAATATTACGGCACCCAGGTAAGCGACTATAAAAACATACCGCCTGAATTAGCAAAAATGGTTGATTCCATTAATTTTTTTGATGCCGACAAGATTAATAATGAACTTATTTCATTGAAAAATAAAGGTTTAATAAAAGATGATGAAGCAAAACTGCTTTTTGGTGAAGGATATGGTAAAAAAAGAAATGTTATTACATACTTTGCTATAAAAAGTAAAATGGATCGGCTAATTTTTATCGATGATGATGAATATCCACTTGCAACAATGAAAAACGAAAAAGATCAGCTTGTCTGGATGGGACAGAGTGTTGTTGGCACACATTTGAAATTTATCGAAGACGCTAACATAACACACGGATATCATTGCGGGTATATTTCGCCAATCCCGTTTATTAAGTTTAATAATGTTCTTACTGAAAATGATTTTAGGCAATTTATAGAAGCAATTAGTAATGAAATAGTTTCTTGGGAAAGTATAAAATATATTGTTTCCCATAACAAAGGGGTTACATTTGCAGATCCGGAAATAATAAATAACCTAAGTGTTACTGAAGTCAGGGAAGAAAATGGGATGAAATTTATATCGGGAGCGAACCTCTGTCTGAATCTACAAGACACTAAACATTTACCCCCATTTTATAATCCACCAGGTGCGCGAGGTGAAGATACTTTCATGAGTACGGCACTATCAAAACTTAAAGTTATTAAAGTTCCATGTTATACATTTCACGATGGCTTTTTGATGTATAACAAGCTTTTAAATGGTGTGCTGCCTTTGAAATTAGAAGCGATAGACAGTGCATCACCTTCTATACTTAAACGCTTTATCAATGCAACTATTGGATGGGTGCGTTATAAACCGCTACTCGTTTATATTACCAATAATGCTCAGTTTGAAAACGTTATGGGTGAAATGCAACAAAAATTGGATTTTACCATTCCTAAACTTTGCCGTTATTTTAACACAAAAGAATTTGAAAAAATTATTCCGGAATTAACTTACTACCGGAAAAATGTAACCAAGCACTTTAATGATTTCGAAACTACTAAAACCATTTGGGGTGAATTGTTAGGACAAATGAATTAAGTAGAAAAGTTAGGAGTGTAGCAAATACTTTGTATTATTTCATATAATCCTTCAATATTTATAAAGAATTTCGTAATAGGAACATTGTTTTATCCGCTAAAAAAATGCACACTGTAGTAATCATATAATAAGTTGCGTCATTCAAAATGTGTGGTGGATATTAAGATAACCTGACAGTAGGAATAAATTTTACTACTAATAGCTATCTTAATAGCACCGACCTTCAGGTCGGTGACTTAACAGTAAAGAGGCAGTGTGAAAATTAAATTTGTAGGGCGATTCGCTGAATCGCCCATGCAAATATTCATTGAATTCACAATTGTATTTACCTAAAATGGTCGAAACAGCGTTTCGACCTACAATTTTTAACGATTCATTCAAAATAAATCGAGTAACAAATGATCAATCAATTATTATTTTATGTTGGTGGTGCTATAACATTTATCTGGGGAGTATCGCATCTTTTCCCCACGAGATCGGTCGTAAAAGGATTTGGAGAGATCAGTACAGACAACAAACGCATAATAACAATGGAATGGATAATTGAAGGGGTTGCGTTAATTTTTATTGGCATAAACGTTATCGGTGTAACGCTTATTGAATCCACTAGTAAAGTTGCTGCATTTATTTACTTTACATCGGTAGTTGAATTAATTCTATTAGCTGTTGTCTCTTTGTTCACCGGGTATAAGATAAATTTTTTACCTTTTAAATTATGCCCGTTCTTATTCTCAGCCTCAGCGATTTTAATACTATTGGGTTACATACTTTAACAGTTACAGAAATGTCTTTAACATAGATGAATATTAGAAAAGTAAATATTTCAGATCGAAATGAATGGGCAAGGATGAGGAATTCTCTTTGGCCGGGCAGATTGGAGGAACTTTACAAAGAGATAGATGTATTTCTTTCAAATAAATCTAAAATTATAAAAGAAGTTTTTGTGCTAGATACCGGCAGCAACAAACTTGGCGGTTTCTTAGAGCTAAATACCAGGAATATGATTGAGATAAGTGATACGGGTGAAGTTCCTTTTGTTGAAGGCTGGTTTGTTGATGCAGCCTTAAGAGGAAAAGGTTACGGAAAACTATTAATGGACGCGGCAGAAAAATGGTCTTGCGAAAATGGATTTGATAAATTAATCAGCGATACGGAGTTAGACAATATAAATGGAATCTCGGCACATAAAGCGCTCGGTTTTGAAGAGGTAGGCAGAACAGTTTTATTTATTAAAAAACTAAACGGTAAAACATATTAATTGGAGCAATTTAAAAAAATGAGTAAGAAATTTGATCCGATGGATAAGTTTAATTTTTTGCTTGGTACATGGAAAATGAAATATAAAGTACCAAAGAGCCAGCTAAGTCCCGCAGATAAAGGAACCGGTATAGGCGAATTCAAACGCATGCTGAATGATAAGTATGTCACTTTCGATTACCATGCTAAGTTTACAGAAAGTGAGGGAGCGGCACGCGGAATATTCGGATGGGATGAAAAAAGTAATATCTATCGCTACTGGTGGTTCGAAGATTCAGGTGCATTCATGGAAGCGTCATGTAACTTTACCAACGATGATACACTCAACATGAATTGGCATAACAGCACGCTAGTTCAAACATTTACTAAAATGAAAAATGGTAAAGTAATTTTGCAAATGAAAACACCGGTTAATAAAGAAGATTTTACGGTGGTATTGGAAGTTATATTTACAAAGATGTAGGAAAGAGTAAACATATTCTTTTCAACCTTCTACCGTAATAACTCATTAACTAAAACTATCTGTGCGAATTAGATTGAGATTCATAAGACTACAATAACTTTTAGGTTTCTTTTATAACATAGTCTTAAAAGTAATTCTTCAAATAATTATTCCACACAACCGGTTATTTCAAACATTCCTAATTCCTTTCTTCTCTGTATATTTGCTTATGAAAAACGAGTACTAAAATGAAAAGATTAATGTTAGTCTTGACATATATTCTGCTTGTTTTAACCTTTTCTTTCTGTTCATCTACATCGCAAACAACAGAACAAGAAAGCGATAGCACATCGATACCTACTATCCAGAGCATACACGTTTCACTCGGCGTTCCAACCGATAATGATTCCACAGACGATTATTTGATCGTTAGACCTCAATATGTTTTGAGCTATAATAAAAACAGAAATGTTGCTAACTGGGTTAGCTGGAATCTCGATAGTTCATGGTATGGAACTGTTGAAAGATTTAAAGGTAACTTTATAAGTGATACAACATTGCCTCAAGATTTTTATCGAGTTAAACATTCCGATTACACCAACTCCGGTTACGACCGAGGACATATGGTTCGCAGCGAAGAGAGAACTAAAACGGTTGAAGATAATAAATCAACATTCTTTCTCACAAACATTATTCCACAACGCCCGGATCTGAATAGGGGAGTATGGCTTGATCTCGAAAATTATTGTGAAAGTCTTTGCAAAGATTCAACTAAAGAATTATTTGTTATATCAGGAGGGATATTCCATTCTGAGAATAAAATTAAGGATATAATTTCTGTACCGGATAGCTGCTTTAAAATAATTGTTATCTTGAATTACGGTGAATCGTTAGAATCTGTTTCCGATACTACACATACGATTGCGGTTGTTATACCAAATGTAAACGGAATCAGGAATAACGATTGGAAAAAGTATTCAACAACAATTAGAAGAATTGAAATATCTACCGGTTATGATTTTTTATCGATTGTAAGAAGATCAATTCAAGATCTGATTGAGAATAAGTAGGGTCAGGGTTATCCTGACCCTACAACTATTTGATTAGTTTACCAAATAATGTGAGATACATAAATTTATAGATATCGGTATTATCAACCGAACCTTTTACGTATTCAGAATTTAATCCTGAAGCGCGAACCAGTACTGAACCGCACACATCATCTGTAGTTGACCATGCAATAACAAACGGAAAAACTTTTCCTTCTTTATCAGGTTTAGAAACGAAAGGTAAAGTCTCACTCCCTTTAATGCCGTCGTAGGCGGATCCATTAGGTGCATTTTTCGGAACCGGTTTATCTATCGGTAAATTTTCTGTTGTAAAACCAATAGCTTCCATTCCGCCGGCTTCGCTATCGGAACAAGTAATTAGCAATGTATTCGGATTTTCTTTTTGGAATTCAAGCACAACACCCAGGGCATCATCCGCATGTTTTAATGCTTCAAAAACACCGCTTGCGTTATTTGCATTTCCAAAATTATCCGTTCCTTCTTCCTCTACAACAAGAAAAAATTGTTGATGGTTTTTTGATAAAATTTTTATAGCTGCTTTGGTCATCTCTGCAACTGTAGGAGTATTTGCCTTGAAATTTTCAAGATTCAGCTTTAGCTGCTCTTCTTCGGTTTTATCGTTGAATGTATGTTTCTCTGAAAAAACGCCGAGCACCTTATCCACACTTTCATGTATGTTGACCAACTCCTCCTTTGTATAGATAACATTGTAGCCGAGTTTTTTTGCTTCCTCAATCAAGTTAAGTCCGTCTTTTCTTTTTCCATTATCACAATAAACACCTTTAACACCAGCCGGTAAGAGCCATTCTTCACCGCCGTACATTATAACATCAACACTGGAGAAAATTGTTTGTTTAGCAATCTCGGCATCTTCGGCACGTTTGTTAACCGAGACAACGAATGCACCGGTTCCCGGTTCAATTATGCTTCCTGAATTTATCAAGCCGGTTTTGATTCCGGCTTTCATAGCTTCTTGCATAATGCTCATCTTTTCCCCGGAACGTGCTGTTGGAATTTCATGATTATCATCTAAACCGTATGTTCTTATACCCGTCTTTACGCCATAAGCATGAATAGTACCGCCGGCGTTCGATGAAGCCGTCAATGCATCAGCTACATGACCGCGGTATACACCAATGTTTGGCAGCAAATCCCAATTGATATTTGAATCGGGACCGGCATAGATCATCCTGGCAGCGTTCCAGACTGAGGCAGATGTTCCATCGGGATGAACAAAAACTACATTCCCTTTTATTTTTTCATTTTTCTCTTGTGCTGATATTGTTAAACTAAAAAACAGAATGTATATAATTGCTAATTTAAGTTTCATTTTGTTCTCGTTGAATTTTGGAAAGCCAAAAATAAAAAAAATACTTTGAAGAAGAGGAGAGGAAATATTAATAATTCGTTAATTGTATCAGCTGTGTGAGTTGATTGGTAAACCATTGTTCGTAAAACTCCTTTGAGGAATCGGTTTTATTTTCATCATTTTATTCTTTAACCCACAGTTTAAAAGCGTGTTGCATAACTTAAATTTTTTTTCTTTGCGGCCTCTGCGCATTCTTGGCGACCTTTGCGTGAAAATCTTTTTACCGCAGAGCCCGCAGAGAAGTCGCAGAGTGCGCTGAGAGTTTTGCAACACGCTCTTAAAGAAGTTGTTACATAACTCAAAAACAAAAAACTTATCATCAGTTTTTTCCGAAGGAATGGCTTCGCCAAACTGGCGGAATCCAAAAAAGAAAGTAATATTTTGGCTTTAGCCACATTAGCATTGTGTGGAGAACCAAAGCCCGTGTTTCTTTTTCTGTCTTTATTCCGTTTGCTAAAGCTGGCGGTTATTAGAATCCAAATTTATTTAACAATGCCGGCTTCATTTATTACTGATAAGAGGAATTTTCTTATATTTGCCCACAATTAATAACATTTTCGGACAAATTTTGAATCGAGAGAAAGTTCTTGTTACCTCGGCTTTACCTTATGCAAACGGTAGAATTCACCTCGGGCATTTAAGCGGTGCATATCTTCCGGCTGATATTTATGTACGTTACAAACGCTTAAAAGGTGATGATATAATTTATATCTGTGGCTCCGATGAACACGGTGTACCGATAACTATAACGGCTGATAAAGAAAAAGTCTCGCCTAAAGTGATAATTGATCGCTACCACGAATTAAACAAATCTGCTTTCGAAAAATTTGGGATGAGTTTTGATATCTATTCCCGAACAAGTTTACCGATACATCACAAAACAGCGCAAGAGTTTTTCAAATGTTATTATGACCAGGAATTATTGGTAGAAAAAAAATCGATGCAGTTCTACGATGAAAAAGTTAAGATGTTTTTACCGGATCGATATGTAGAAGGAACATGCCCAAGATGCGGATACGAAGAAGCACGAAGCGATGAATGTGAAAAATGCGGTTCACTCTATGAACCATCTGAACTTATAAATCCTAAAAGTAAAATTTCCGGGGAAACACCGGTATTGAAAGAAACATCGCATTGGTACTTTCCGCTTGGTAAATACCAGGAGCGATTAGAAAAATATATTGCCGGGATGAGCGAAAAGTATGGATGGAAAGATAATGTTCTTCAATATTGCCGTAGCTGGTTTAAAGATGGTTTAAAAGACCGCGCTTACACACGCGATCTCGATTGGGGAGTGAAAGTTCCTATTGATGGTGCCGAGGGAAAAGTTCTATACGTTTGGTTTGAAGCAGTGCTTGGTTATATCTCTGCAACAAAAGAACTTTCCGAAATAAGAAATAATTCTGGTTTATGGAAAAAGTATTGGCAAGATACCGGGACAAAATATATCGCGTTCATCGGGAAAGACAATATTGTTTTTCATACAATAATTTTTCCAGCTATGCTGATGGCATGGAATGATGTGAGTGAAGAAAAATATTTACTTCCGCAGAATGTTCCGGCAAATGAATTTTTAAATTTTGAAGGAAAGAAATTTTCAAAATCGCGCGGATGGGGAGTGGACGTACTGGAATTCCTCGAAATATTCCCGTCTGATCCGCTCCGTTACACACTCGCTGCTAACTTGCCCGAAAATAAGGATACTGATTTTTACTGGAAAGAATTCCAGGGAAGAAACAACGGTGAACTTGCCGATATCCTCGGTAATTTCATAAACAGAACTTTCACATTTGCGTTCAAACATTTCGACGGAAAGGTACCGGCAGCTGATAATCTTGATAAGATTGATTTAGAAATGATTGAACTGATGAAGAGTTATCCCGGGAAAGTAGGCAGCTTAATAGAAAGATATAAAATTAAAGACGCAGTCTTCGAGATGATGAACCTTGCGCGTGCCGGTAATAAATATTTCAATGATTCGGAACCGTGGGTATCTGTTAAGAAGAATAAAGAAAAATGTGCCGCAACAATTAATATTTGTTTGAATGCAATTTACACGCTCGGTGAGTTATTTGAACCGGTAGTACCTTTTTCTTCCGAGAAAATTTTCAAGATGCTGAATACACAAAAATGTGAATGGGAAAAGTGCGGCGAATTAAATCTTAAAGCCGGTCACAAGCTAAATCAACCGGAAATACTTTTTACAAAGATCGAGGACAACGTGATTGAAGAACAGATAAACAAACTTGGTGTTGTTGAAGGTGAAGCACCTAAAAGCGAAACCACTAAAGATGAAGAGATTACTATTGAAGATTTCAAGCGTGTAAAATTGAAAGTTGCAAAAATAATTTCGGCGGAAAGAGTTAAGAAGAGCGAAAAACTTTTAAAACTTCAGATTGATCTTGGCACAGAACAACGGCAAGTTGTAGCCGGCATAGCAAAAAGTTATGAACCCGAAGAGTTGATCGGGAAAAAAATTATGGTTGTTGCTAATCTTAAACCGGCAAAACTATTTGGACTCGATTCGCAAGGAATGATTCTCGCACTGGATACAGCAGAAAACGGCAAAGTAAAATTGATTGAAGCAGATGCAAGCATAGAACCCGGTACAACTGCAAAATAATCTAAATTGAGCTGCACTAATTGAAATGAAAAAAAAATCGCCGCTTAACAGATCGGTAACAATATCCAAAGGTGAAATAAAAAAATATTCCAGCCGATTAATTAAACTAAATAATAAAACTGCTATCCTTAATTTGATAAATAAAACCATAAACCAGGACCTATCAGAAGCCATCGACTTTCTTCCCGAAAAGTTTGTTGACCTTATGATTATTGATCCGCCGTACAATCTCACCAAAAATTTTAGATCTGTAACATTTAAGGAACGTACAATTGAGAATTATTCCGATTGGATTGAAAGTTTTATTGTGAAGCTGAAAAGAATTCTAAAAAACGATGCATCGCTCTATTTTTGCAGTGATTGGTTTACGTCAATTTCCATAGCAAACGTTTTGAATAAACATTTCAATATTAGGAACCGGATTACGTGGGAACGCGAGAAAGGCAGAGGTTCAAAGATAAATTGGAAAAATAGTTCCGAGGATATTTGGTTTTGTACGCTATCGAATAAATATAAATTTCATCCCGATGCTATAAAACTTAATCGTAAAGTGATAGCTCCTTACAAAGATAAAGGCGGCAGACCAAAAGATTGGGTGAGCAATGGCAATGGAAAGTTCAGGTTGACATATCCATCGAATATATGGACAGATATTTCGGTACCGTTTTGGTCGATGCCGGAAAATACCGAGCACCCAACACAAAAACCTGAAAAACTGATTGCCAAATTAATACTGGCAAGTACCAATGAAGGCGATATTGTTTTTGATCCGTTCCTTGGCAGCGGCACAACATCTGTCGTAGCTAAAAAATTAAATCGTAAATATCTGGGGATAGAAATAGACAAAACATACGCATCTATTACAGAAAAAAGATTGGAGATTGCTGAAAGTGACAAGAGAATTCAAGGTTATGATGACGGTATTTTTTGGGAAAGAAATAGTTTTATATACCAATCCCAGCTTAATAGGTGAAAGTAAGTTCCTTGATTTTTCAAACTGCATTGGATAAAATAGCAGTTCAAAAATTTCATAAAAGGAGGATTTATTAATGCTTTATAAGAGAATGGTTTTACTGATTGTACCGCTTTTATTAATTATCGTTTCATGCACACCGGAACAATCTAAAATAGTAGCTGAATACGGGGATTATAAAATCTACCTTGATGAATTTGAAAAAGCGTATGTAAAAAATGCCGGCGGACTTGAGAAAGCTAAAAAGGATTCGATAGATGCTTACGAAAAATTCCTCGATCTGTTTGTTAATTACAAGATGAAACTTCGTGATGCTATGATACGTGGTTATAAAGTCAATCCCGAAATGCAGAGTGAGTTGCTGCAATACAAAATAAATATCGGGACTACATTGTTTTTAGAAAATGCACTTATAGAACCCGGGATAAAAGAATTGTATGAAAGGAGAAAAACGGAAATTCTTGCTGCTCATATAAGTCTTGCACCTGATTCAGCGATGAACGAAACCCAGGTAATAGAATTGGGGAACAAATTGATAGAAAGAATAAACAAGGGCGAAGACTTTGCGGCATTAGCCAAACAATATTCAAAAGATCCTAACACAAGGGACCGCAGCGGTGTTGTCGGGTGGATAACTGCCGGCCAGGTTTTAATCAAAGAGATTGAAGATGCATTATATAATACCGAACCGGGTAAAATTTATCCTAAACTGCTTAAGTCAAATGTAAATTATCATATCATCAAAGTTTTAGAGAAAGGCGCCCGCAAACATGCTTTAGTTGCAAGCCACATTTTAGCTGCATTTAGAGATACAACCGGTAATGTTGATACATCGAGAGCTTATACAAAAATACTTGATATTAAAAAACATCTTGATGCCGGTGAAGATTTCGGTGAAGTTGCCCAAAAATATTCGGACGATAAGTGGAGTGCAAAGAATAAAGGTGAACTCGGTTCATTTACACGCGGCAGAATGGTACCGGAATTTGAAGAAGCTGCATGGAAACTAAAACCGGGTGAAGTTTCTCCTATTGTTAAATCTCAATTTGGTTACCACATTATAAAATTGAAATCAATTGAATCGAACCCTGAATTCCAGCAAGCTCGTGATGAGTTGAAAGAAACTTATAAACGTGTTAAATATAAATTTGAATATGACCAGTTGATTGAGAAATTGAAAAGTGAAAAAAATTACAAGGCAAACGGAGAAGTTATTGGTAAATTACACGGTAGGGTTGATACAATTCAAGTCGGTCCTTCGTACGCTAATAGTCTTGTACAAAATGAATTAGGTAAAGAAATTTTATTCAGTACAAACACCAATAAGTATATTGTAGACTCATTGTTCTCCTATTTATATAAGAAAGGTCTATACATCCAATCGAAAATGAATAATAAAAATTTAGAAGACGCAATTAAACAATACACTTCCGACATGCTTGTCCAGGAGAAAGCTTTAGAATATGATAAAGAGAATAGTGCGTTTGCAGATATAATGAAAGATTATGAAGATGGTATTTATTTATTCAAAATTTTAGAAGACGAAGTATGGACCAAAGTAAAAGTCGATAGCCAGTCGATAGCAAATTACTATCAAGAAGTAAAACAGAATTATTGGTGGAAAGAGCGGGTTGAATTCAAAGAAATATTTATCAGGAAAGATTCTTTGATGGTAGCGGTATTCAATAGGGCGATGGAAGGCGAGAATTTTGATTCTCTGATTGCAAAATATTCGGTAAGGAAAGGATATGAAAACACTCCCGGTTATTTCGGTTTAGTTGAAATAGATGCTAATGATCTTGCAAAGAATGCTGCCAAGATTGAAAAAATCGGCGGAATTGCCAGACCGTTTAAGCACCAGGATGGCTATTCGATCGTGAAATTAGTACAAAGAGTTCCGCCTTCACAAAAAACATTTGAGGAAGTACAAGCTGAACTTTCTAGTATATTGCAAGAAAAAGAAACAAAGAAAATGGAAGATGAATATTTGGATAGATTGAAAAAATTGTACAAGCCAAAATATTATTATGAAGAATTAATCAATGCTTTCAAGCAGTAAAAAAATTTTCATATTGCTTCTTCTGTTATTGTTTGCTTGTTCCAAGGAAGAAAAAAAATCCAGGGAACTGGTACGGATTAATGACGCGGTACTAACAGAAGATGAATTACGGATTGCTCTTTCGGATTCACGTAACTATGGTAAAAATCGTGAAGAGTATATTAATGATTGGATAGAACAGCAGATACTTTATCAGCAAGCGGTTGACGAGGGCATTGTTAACGGGAGCGAGTATAATTTAATCTTTGAAACAACCAGGAAGAAACTTGCCTCTTCGATGCTGTTAGAAAAATTGATAGAAGAAAATAAGTTCGAGCCAGGTAGCGAAGAGCTTGAAAATTATTTTGAAGAATACAAAAACGATTTTAGATTCGATAATGATGAGTACCGTTTGAATATTGCATATTTTAATAACCAGGAAAAAGCTGCTCAGTTCCGCACTTTATTGATTGAAAGTGATTGGGATAAAGCATTGAACGCTTACCGTTTGGAAACAAGTCTGACTGCAACAGTCTCATCAGAGATTTATTCCGATTATAGACTTCAGCCGGTGAATTTGCAGCGAGCAGTCCAGGTACTTATGCCCGGTGAAGTTAGTATAGTTCTAGAAACGGAACCGATGAAATTTGTGGTTGTTCAACTCCTTGAAAAGTTGTACGAAGGAGACATTCCGAAATTTGAAACAGTGTTAAACGAGGTGAAAGCCAGGTACATAATTGTTAAGAATAAGGATTTCGTTAAACAGTACATCAACAAATTAATCGAAGATCATAACATTGAAATTAAAAGGTACTAAGAATGAGATATATTCTTGTTGTTATTTTTTTGAGCACAGTATTATTTGGACAGCAGACTGCCGATAGAATTGTAGCTGTTGTTGATAATGAAATAATCCTGAAATCCGAACTCGATTTTCGTGTTAATATGGAAGCCGCACAAAAGAATTTAGACCCCGCCAACGAACTCTTGCAACAGCAAATTCTCAATCAATTGATCGAAGAAAAACTTCTTTATGCTCAAGCTGAACTTGATTCAATAACAGTTAAGGACGAGCAAGTAACCGAAGTGCTCGAGAATCAGATCAATTATTTTATACAGCAGTACGGCTCAAAAGAACGGCTTGAACAGTTGTACGGTATGCCGGTCGAAAAAATTAAACGGACTTTGCGGGAAGACACGCGTAAAAGTTTAATGGCACAGATGATGCAGCAGAAAAAATTTAGTGAAATGCAAGTTACCCGTAAAGAAGTAATTGAATTCTACGATCAATTTAAAGATTCACTTAGCATTGTCCCCGATAAGTATCAACTCTCGCATATTTTCCAAAATCCCCAAACCGGTGATAGAATTAAAAGGAAAGCAAAAGATCTTGCGGTTAAACTATTGGATTCATTAAAAAAGGGAGGTGACTTTGCAGAGTTGGCAAAGAAATTTTCCGATGATCCCGGAAGTGCATCGCAAGGCGGTGACCTTGGTTTTGTTAAACGCGGTGTCTTTTACCCTGAATTCGAATCTGTGGCATTCTCGCTCGCACCTAACCAGTTATCGGGTATTGTTGAGTCGCCAGTCGGTTATCATATAATTCAGCTTCTCGAAAGAAGGGGCGAAGCTATTCATTCAAGACATATCCTGGTTAAATTAAAATCTGATGATGAAGCAGATCTGAAGGCAATTGAATTCTTAACTGAAATTCGTGATAGTATAATGAAAGGGAATAATGCTTTTGATTATTATGCAAAGAAATACAGCGACGATAAAGAAACCGGTAAATTTGGAGGCGATCTCGGCACCTTTGAAGTTTCCCAGCTTGATAAAACATTGACGGATGTTATCTATAAATTGAAAGAGGGAGAAATTAGTTTCCCGAAACGTTTGGAGATCGACCGGAATATTTATGGTTATCATATTGTCAAATTGATAAAGAGAATTCCTGAACACAAACCTGACCTCGATATTGATTATAACGATATTAAACGGATAGCGGAATATTATAAGAGACAAAAACTTTACACAAAATGGATCGAAGAAATTAAAGAAAAAATTTATTGGGAAATTCGTATTTAATTATTAACGTAAACCGGGAGTTTCAAAATTAGAGGAGTAATTAGTGTCCGATTCCAAGATCAATGACGTTGAAGCTGTAGAAAAACTCTCGAGTTCAATAGCACTCATCAAAAAAGAAATTTCGAAAGTTATAATCGGGCAAGATCAAATAATCAATGATCTGCTTGTAAGTTTATTATCACGCGGACATTGTTTATTGGTCGGCGTACCGGGATTAGCAAAAACACTTCTCATAAAAACTCTTGCCGAGGTTGTTGATCTAAAATTCAGCCGGATTCAATTTACCCCGGACCTTATGCCAGGCGATATTACCGGTACAGAAATTATTGATGAGGACCCTTCGTCCAATCAAAGAAAATTCAGGTTTATTAAAGGCCCCGTTTTTGCAAATATAATTTTGGCAGATGAAATAAATCGTACACCGCCCAAAACACAAGCCGCTCTGCTTGAAGCTATGCAAGAACATAAAGTTACAGCAGCCGGTGTTACACACATTCTTGATGAACCGTTCTTTGTACTTGCAACACAAAATCCGATAGAGCAAGAAGGAACTTACCCTCTCCCTGAAGCTCAGTTAGACCGGTTCATGTTCAACCTTTGGCTTGATTACCCTAACTTTAAAGAAGAAATTGAAATTATAAAAACAACAACCAGTGATTATAAACCCGATCTAAAAAAAATTCTTGATGCTGAAGAATTAATTTCTTTTCAAGATTTAGTCAAACGCGTCCCGGTTGCGGATAATGTAATCGAGTTCACCGTTAACTTTGTTGGTAAAACCCGTCCCACAAACGGTACCTCTGAAAAATTTGTGAAGGATTGGGTTAACTGGGGCGCCGGTCCGCGAGCATCGCAATACCTTATACTTGCTGCAAAAACCAAAGCCGTAATGGAAGGGCGATTTACTCCGTCGATAGATGATGTAAAATCATTTTTTATTCCGGTTCTCCGGCACAGAATCATTCCAAATTTTTCTGCTGAAGCAGATGGGATTGGCTCTGTAGAGATTATTAGCAAACTTATTCACTTAAGTTGAATATACTATTTACTTCATAACTTTATTTTCTTAGTTTTTTATAACGACATTATAGACATGGATACTTATTAAAGAAAACAATATCATGCAATTATTTGGCAATAAATATCACAAGATTATTCATGGTGAGGCAATCGAAGCTCTTACAAGTGAAGTTAAAGACGCTTCTATTGATTTGATATTTATTGACCCTCCGTATAATATTGGTAAGAACTTTAATGGACATAAAGACAGATGGGAAAATGATTCTGATTATTTAGATTGGTCTTACACCTGGTTGAAGTTGTGTATAAAAAAACTTAAACCAAACGGAAGTTTGTATGTAATGACTTCAACACAGTTCATGCCGTACTTTGACCTTTTTTTAAGAGATAAAATTAATGTTCTTTCACGTTTAGTTTGGTACTATGATAGTTCGGGTGTTCAAGCTAAAAATTATTATGGTTCTCTTTATGAACCGATCTTATTTTGTGTAAAAGACAAAAACAACTATACATTTAATGCTGATGATGTCTCTGTTGATGCTAGAACCGGTGCAGAGCGCAAATTAATTGATTATCGTAAAAACCCTCCACAAATTTATAACTCAAAGAAAGTCCCGGGTAATGTATGGGAATTTCCACGTGTAAGATATAGAATGGACGAGTACGAGAATCATCCGACACAAAAACCAATCGCTTTGCTTGAAAGAATAATTAAAGCAAGCTCAAATCCAGGTGATACTGTTCTGGATCCATTTTCTGGGAGTTTTACTACCGCTTTTGTTGCTCAACAACTCCAGCGTAAATCAATTTCTATAGAACTCCAAGAAGATTATATTAAAATTGGATTAAGAAGATTAAACATTGCAGATGAATATAAAGGTGAAAAGTTAGTTAAAGAATTAAAAACTTACGAAGAACTTAAAATAAATAAAGAACAACTCATTTTATTCGAAAAAAATGATGAACCATATCTTCACAGAAAGAATAAAAAAAGTACTCGGAAGAAACTTCCCCAAGCGAAGTGAAGAAGTATTTAACCGAAGTGAACTTCTTCAGTATATTAACTTTAAGACTAAATCTGCTAACAGAGGTTCTAAGGCAAGGTCAAGTTTCGCAAATTTATATGCTATTTATGTTCTCATTGAAGATTATGTTGAAAATGGATTTGATCGAAAGTCAGGCTACTCAAATTACAAGGGAGCGGAGTATTCAAAACTTTTTTCAAGACAACGTGAGTTACCCTTTGGGAGAAAACTTCAAAACCACGCATTAAATAATCGAATGAATTCGGAATTTCAAAAATATTTTCCAAATTCTGATTACATACCCATACTACGCAACCTTGAAACAAATCGCTATTGGATCAATGAAAATTTAATGAAGATTAAAATCAATGGCACTAAATACAATATTGCAAAGCCAGTATTAGAAATAATAGAAGATTACATGCTGGCAAAAAAAGAATCTTTTAATAGATTCATAAAAGACTGTATAAAAATTCAAAAAATTGAAAAAGCAAACACATCAAAAGCAATCCAATTTGTTAAAGAATTAATTCAACCCAATGTTGATGCAAGGCTATTTGAGATTGTCAGTTTTTCTATATTGAAAAGTTATTATAAAAATCAAAAAATTTACTGGGGTTTTGAAAAGACAAAAATCAATGAAGATCGTTTACTTTTATTCAAGACTGGAAGAACAAATGCTAATGATGGAGGCATTGATTTTGTCATGAAACCGTTAGGAAGATTTTTCCAGGTTACTGAAACACTTGATGTTAAGAAGTATTTTTTAGATATCGACAAAATAGAGCGCTATCCTATAACGTTTGTTATTAAGTCTGAACTCCCGGAGAATGAAATACGTACCCAATTAAAAATAAACGCGTTAAAAAAATTCTCAGTTAAGTCAGTAGTTGATAAGTATATGAATTCTATTGAAGAAATAATTAATGTAACAAAGTTGCTAGAGAGATTTACACAAGCTGTAAAAACGGGACTGCTATCAGAAATACTTCAAGAAATAATAAAACATAGTAAAGTAGAATTTAATTATACGAAAGGATGATCATGAGCCGAATTATACATTTTGAAATTGCTGCCAGCAATCCAGAAAAGGTGATCTCATTTTACAAATCTGTCTTTGGGTGGAATGTTCAACAATGGGGTAATGAAGAATACTGGCTTGCATTTACCGGTGATAAAAGTGAACCGGGTATTGATGGTGCCTTTTTCAAACCGAAAGGTGCTATGCCCGGTAATGGATTTGTGAATACGATTCAAGTTGAAAATTTAGATGCCACTATTGAGAAAGTTAAAACATCCGGGGGTGAATTAGTAGTTGATAAAATGGCATTACCCGGTATCGGTTATTTATGTTATGGCAAAGATGTTGAAGGAACAATTTTCGGTATGATGCAAGAGGATGTAAATGCCGGAAAGTAACAAAGTAAGCATTCTGCTCGTTATTTCTGTTGCCTTGTTACTTTGTAACTGCACAAAAAAAGAAACTCCCCAAGTACAAAATCCTATTCCAAATTCATTCGGTTTGTATGTTGATTCTCTCATCGAAGTTCACGGAAACATTAACAAAGGAGAAACGCTTGGTGATTTACTAATTCCGCATGGTCTAACCGATAGTCAAATTCATATATTATCACAAAAAGCTAAAGAAGTTTTCCCGGTTAAGAATTTAAAAGCCGGAAGCGAATATTATCTTTATGCAAAATGGGATACGGTCGAAACTGTAAAATACTTTGTGTATGTACAAAACCCGGTTGAGTATGTAATATTTGATCTCACTGATTCAATGAATATTTATCAAGGGAAAAAAGATGTTGTAATTAAAGAGCGGACTGTAGCAAAAACGATAAAAAATTCATTGTGGCAGACACTTGAATCAAATAATATTGATCCGGAAGTAGCTGTTAAGCTTTCTGAAATTTATGCCTGGCAGATAGACTTTTTTAGAATTCAAGCGGCTGATTCTTTTAAAGTTGTTTACGAAGAATTATATGTTGACAACCAGCCCACCGGTGTTGGGAAAATTTTAACAGCAGCTTTCCATCATAGGGATGAGGATTTTTATGCATTCAGATTCGAAAAGGGAGACGATTATGGTTATTATGATGAAAAAGGTTTAAGTCTCCGCAAAGCTTTTCTGAAAGCACCGCTAAAGTTTAGTAGAATTTCATCACGGTATTCAATGAGAAGATTTCATCCGATACTTGGCAGAGTGAAATCACATCTTGGTACCGATTATGCGGCGCCATATGGAACACCAATTATGAGCGTTGGCGATGGCATTGTAACCGATGCCAGTTACACAAGCGGTAATGGTAATTATGTTAAGATCAGGCATAATTCAACTTACACCACACAATATTTGCATATGTCAAAATTTGCTAAAGGTATTAAACGCGGAACAACAGTTAAACAAGGGCAAATTATTGGCTATGTAGGCAGTACCGGTTTGGCAACCGGTCCGCACGTGTGCTACCGGTTCTGGAAAAATAACAAACAAGTTGATCCGCTTCGTGAAAAAGTGCCGAGTACGGAACCGATCAATAAAAATCTTCGTGCCGAATATGAAATTATAAAAGATTCGCTGATTGAAAAATTGATAGCACCCGTTGCACAATAATTTTATTTATTCAAAAGCCTTCTTAATTATTTCTTGTTGTGAAATTGTAAACAATTTTGATGAACCGCTTGCCGGGCTTGGGCTTTCAGGTCTTCCTACATAATTAAGTTTTTGTTTCCCGGATTTTAATTCATTCAGCTTAGGTGATAAGAAGTTCCAAGCACCCATGTTGCGTGGTTCCTCTTGAACCCAAATTAAAGATTTGAAATTTTTATACTCATCCAAATATTTTTTCAATAGCTCACTTTTGAATGGGTAATATTGTTCAATTCTGATTATTGCCGCATCTTTAATATTATTTATTTCTCTATGATTATTCAGCTCGTAATAAATTTTGCCGCTTGTTAAAATTACTTTTTGTACACCGTCTTTATTTTTCACGGTGTCGTCGTTTATAATTTCCCGGAATGATTGATCGGTGAAATCATTTATTGGAGATCGTGCAGCCGGCAAACGGAGTAAGCTTTTAGGTGTAAATATCACCAAAGGTTTTTCATCGTTTTGAATTGCTTGTCTTCTTAATAGATGGAAATACTGTGCCGGGGTTGTTGGATTACACACATACATATTTTCTTCTGCACATAAAATCAAAAATCTTTCAATTCTTGCACTGCTGTGTTCTGGCCCCTGGCCTTCATGTCCGTGGGGAAGAAGTAGAACAAGTCCGTTCGGTAATTGCCATTTTGTTTTTGATGCTGCAATAAAATTATCGATTATAACTTGCGCACTATTTGCAAAGTCACCGAATTGTGCTTCCCATAAAACCAATGCAAGCGGATCAGCAATGCTGTATCCAAATTCAAAACCGAGAACCGCAGCTTCTGAAAGCAAACTATCCAATGCTTCGATCTTTGCCTGGTTTTCCTGAATAAAATTGTGTGGAAGAATTTCAGTCTCATCGTTCATGTCTGTAAAAATTAAATGCCGCTGTGAAAATGTTCCGCGTGCACTGTCTTGTCCGCTTAAACGAATTGGTCGCCCGTCAATCAAGAGTGTACCAAATGCAAGTGATTCAGCAAATGCCCAGTCTATTCTTGCATTCCCGGTGAGGAATTCTTTTCTCTTTGAAATATGCTTTTGAAGTTTTGAGTTCAACGTGAAGTTATCCGGGAATCGTGTAATTCCTTTAACAACAGTTGAAAGTTTTTCTAAAGTAACTTTTAGATCGATACTTCTTTTAGATTGTTCATAAAATTCTGTAGAGTATGCGAGGGGACGATCGGGTCTAAATTTATCGGTTTTCTTCTTTGTGTTTTTCAGCGCATTATCTAATCTTGTATTTATTTCATTATCAAGTTTATCAACTTCAACCCCGGTTAATACTTTTGATTTTATCAATTGATCCTGGTAAATCTGTTTTACTGGGGGATGTGTTTTAATTTTCTTATACATCAGCGGTTGAGTATAAACCGGGTCGTCACCTTCATTATGCCCGTGTCTGCGGTAACCGAGAAGATCGATAACAACATCTTTTTTAAATTTTTGGCGGTACTCGTATGCAAGTTGAGTCACCCAAACAGATGCGTCGGGATCGTCACCATTTACATGGAAGATAGGCGATTGGACCATTTTAGCAACATCGGTTGCATAAGGTGATGAACGGGCATCTTCAGGGTTGGTTGTGAATCCTATCTGGTTATTTACAATTATGTGTACAGTGCCGCCGGTACTATATCCTTTTAATTGTGAGAGGTTCAATGTCTCGGCGACAATACCTTGTCCGGCAAATGCTGCATCTCCATGAATTAAAACCGGCAAGTATTTATTTTTTTCTGTATCGTTGTTCCGTGTTTGTTTAGCACGTGCTATTCCTTCAACTACCGGGTTTACCCACTCTAAATGGCTTGGATTAGAGGCGACTGAAACTTTTATTTCTTTTCCGTTTTGTGTTTTAAAGTAACCGGAAGCACCAAGATGATATTTAACATCACCGGTTCCCTGGGGTGAATCAGGGTCTATATCTTCTTCGAATTCTGAAAATATTTTTTCGTAACTCTTGCCGATAATATTTGAAAGAACATTTAATCTACCTCTGTGCGCCATACCAAGTAATATTTCTTTTACATTGTCTTCAACTGCGAGACTGAGCAACCGGTCTAAAACCGGGATTAATGTTTCCGATCCTTCCAAAGAAAATCTTTTATGCCCTACAAATCTTGTATGAAGAAAATGTTCGAATGCTTCGGCAACTACAAGCATGTTCATAATCCGCTTTCTCTGATCAACAGAAAATTCCGGTTTATTCCGGATTGGTTCCATCTTCTTTTGCAGCCAAAGTTTTTCTCCCGGGTTTTGGATATGCATATATTCAATACCTATCTTTTCACAATAAGTCTCATGCAGCAAGTTTAAAATTTCGCGTAGTGTGCCGGTCTGCATTCCTTGTAAGTTGCCGGTGATAAATAATCGGTCGTAATCCCAGATAGTGAACCCGTGATTTGCCGGGTCTAATTCCTGGTTATATGTTTTGGGCGGACTAAGCGGGTTCAAATCTGCAATTAAATGTCCACGAACCCGGAACATATTAATCAACAAAACAATTCTGGCTTGCTTCTCTATTTCCTCTATGTTTTCAATTTTTGCAAACCGTTTTGATAATGTATCAAGATCCCAACCGACAGCTTTTTGTGAAATCTGTAGATCGTCAAAAATCGAATCGTAAAAATTTTTTTCTCCAAGTAGAAGTCGATCCACGTGAGCTAAAAATTCTCCCGACTCTGCACCTTGAATGATTCTATGATCGTAAGTGCTTGTTATGTTCATAACTTTACCAATACCAAAAGACGCAAGTGCAGATTCATGCATTGCTTTGAATTCCGCCGGGTAGTCGATTGATCCGATTGCGATAATACATCCTTGCCCGGTCATTAAACGAGGGGTAGACGAGACTGTCCCTAATCCGCCCGGGTTGGTGAGCGTTACAGTTGTTCCTTGAAAATCTGACGGTTCAAGTTTTCCGCTTCTCGATTTTTCGATTAACAAATTATAAGCATCTAAAAATTCCTGGAAGTTCATCAAGCCGGCACGCTTAATATTCGGAACAATCAAAGAGCGCGATCCGTCTTTCCGTTCAATATCCACAGCAATTCCGAGATTCACGTACGGCTTTTTAATTAAACTAGGTTTGTTGTTCACAATACCAAAGGAATTATTGATGTTGGGAAAATTTTTTACAGCTTTAACTATTGCGTATGCAACAATATGAGTAAAGGAGATTTTTCCGTTGCCGGTTCTTTTTAAATGCTGGTTGATAATTCTTCGATTTTCTTCAAGCAGTTTCACAGAAATCGTTCTCAGTGAAGTAGCAGTAGGAATTGAGAGACTGTTGGTCATGTTCTCAATAATTTTTGCACCTACTCCGGCTATGGTAATAACTTCATCGGAAAATGATATATCAAATGTATTTGATAGAACAGTTTTTTTATCAATACTTTTTGAAGGGGATGATTTATCGGTCTCGTGTTTCTTTGTACCATTGTTCTTAGAAGTTAAATTATCAAAATAGTTTTTCCAGTAATCCGATACTGAATTCCGGTCTTCGAAATACTTATCGAGTAGATCGGAAACAAAACCAAAATTATATCCAAAATGATTGAATAACTCTTTATGGTATTTATTAATTGTTTTGTTTTCCATTCATTTATACTTTCTTTAATATGCTAACATTAAAATAGGACAAAATGTTCTATACAAAAGTATCAACTTGATGGTAAAAATAAAAAACCACTAGCAGTAGAGGTTATTGTATAACTCAAAAACAAAAAAATACCGTCAGTTATTTCCGAAGGAATGGCTTCGCCAAACTAACGGAATCCAAAAAAGAACGATAATACTTTGGCTTTAACTACATTAGCTTGCGTGGTGATGCTAAAGTCCATGTTTCCTTTTCTTTCTCTATTCCATCTGCTAAAGCAGAGGTTATTAATATTCAAATTTATTTTTTGCAATAATACTTTGCTTATGCAGCACGCCCGCAATAGCTTTTATATCGAGAACAGTAATGTTACGGGCGATTGGATTGTTATTGTTTGGTGTAAACACTTCCGTATATATGATAGAAAAATGGAAGGTTATGGTAATGATGTAGTATGCATAATTATGAATAATTATACAAAATTAAAAAAATGATTTGTTTTAATTTTCAAACTTAATTGCAAACGCACTATAATTTATTTATTTTCGCACAAAAAATTATTTGATGATGGAGAATAAATGAAAGCTGAATGCCCCGTATGCGGTGCATCAATAGATCTTCCGGAAGGGACAGTAGCCGGAGAATTATTAGAATGTCCCGATTGCGGAACCGAATTAGAAGTTACCTCGCTTGAACCGCCTACTTTGTCCGAGGCTCCTCAAGAAGAAGAAGATTGGGGACAGTAAATTGGTCTGGGTATTAGATTCAACATTACGAGAGGGAGAGCAGACACCCGGCGTATATTTTGACAAACACATTAAACTCGCTATTGCAAATCTTCTTAACGAAGTCGGTATTGATATTATCGAAGCCGGTCACCCGATGGTTACTCAAGAAATCCACTCAGCAGTAAAATCTATTGCGCAGAAAGATTTCAAATCGATAGTTGGTGCCCACTCACGCTCTCTTAAATCCGATGTCGATCTGGCATTGGAGTGCAGTGTTGGATTCCTTGGAATTTTTTATTGTGTTTCTGAAGAGAGATTAAACACAGTATTTAAAAAAGATCTTGATGCTGCTATTCAACAGATAACCGATGTAATTAAGTATGCAAAATCACAAAACCCGAAATTGCTTATTCGTTACACACCTGAAGATACGGTACGCTCACAATTTGAAAATGTTGTTAAAGCTGCAGTAGCCGCGGTAGAAGCCGGGGCAGATATTATCAGCGTTGCCGATACAACCGGTTATATGGTAACCGGCACCCAGCGTAATATGTATGATTATATCTCACGTCTTAAATCTGAATTTGATAAAAGAAATTTAAAACCAAAAATTGCTGTACATTGTCATAATGATAGGGGCTTGGCTTTAGCAAACGCACTCGACGCATACCGCGGTGGTGCAGAGATTATCGATGCAACTGTACTTGGTTTAGGCGAGCGGGCCGGGATTGTTGATTTAGCAGAATTGCTTGTTGTTCTTACTGTTGATTATGGAATTCAAAAATGGAATTTGCAGAAACTTACCGAGCTTTATGAATTAGTAAGTAAACATTCAGGGATACCGATCCCAGCTAATTACCCGGTAACCGGTAAAAATGCATTTACACATTGTGCCGGCGTACATACTCATGCAGCATCAATAAACCCGATGCACTACGAAAGTTTAAATCCTGAAATTTTAGGGCGCGAAAGAAATTTTGCACTCGATCATATGTCGGGTATCGCATCACTACGTTATGCATTAAAGCTAATTAATGAAGAAGACCTTGATGAAGATATTCAGCAAGATGTTTTAAAAGAAGTTAAAGCTGTTGGACAGCGCGGTAGAACTGTTGACCTTGCCGAACTTAAACATATCGTTGATGCTGTGAAGCATCACCAGACATACACTAAGTGAGTTTTACTCACTGCCTTTTTAAATATTAAATCACCGGAGAATTATAAAATGAAAATAGGTTTGCTTCATTCTTTGATAAGAAAAGATGAAAAATTGTTAATTGATGAATTCTATAAAATTAAAGGTGTTGATCTGGTCATGGTTGATGACCGTGAAATCACGTTCAGTTTAGGTAAAGATAAATTTGAACTTGATGTTGTTGTTGAAAGATGTATCAACCATTCCAGGGCACTGCATGGATTGAAATTATTTGAGTCTGCCGGTGTGAAATGTGTTAATACCTATAGTGTAGCAACTATATGCGGCGATAAATTATTGACATCTGTTGCATTAGCAGAGAACAAAGTTCCGCAGCCGGAAGTTAGGGTTGCATTTACAGAAGAGAGTGCGCTCAAAGCAATTGAAGAGATGGGATACCCGGTCGTACTGAAACCGGCTGTCGGTTCATGGGGCAGACTGCTTTCAAAAATTAACGATCGTGATGCTGCCGAAGCAATTCTTGAACATAAAACTGTTCTCGGTTCTTATCATCATTCAATTTTTTATATACAAAAATATGTTGAAAAAAGCGGAAGAGATATCCGCTCATTTGTTGTTGGCGATAAATGTATTGCTGCTATTTATAGAACTTCTCCCCACTGGATAACTAACACAGCACGCGGCGGAATGGCAACAAACTGCCCGATAACCGATGAACTTAACGAGATATCAGTTGATGCTGCACGAGCTGTGGGCGGCGGAATAGTTGCGATAGATGTGTTTGAAACTGAAAAAGGTTTGATGGTTAACGAAGTTAACTATACAATGGAATATAAAAACAGTGTTACAACTACCG
>DYJK01000187.1 GCA_020723165.1 Melioribacter roseus
AGGAGGATAAAATGGAAGACAAAAAACAAACCCGAAAAGCTGTGGTTGGCGCTTACAGTATGTTATCAATTTTTTTCGGCGGATTGATTGCAATTATACTACTGCAATTAGGACTTTTCTTGCTTGGTATTTTTACTCCGGGAGAGTTTTTACCTACACACCCTGATGGAATGGAAGTTACTATGTATCCGTCCGAAATAGAAGTTTGGCGCGATCAATCTAGCAAATATTCCGTCTTCGGCATCGAAGGAATTTTAACAATATTCGAACCGAATGCGGCGGTATTTATTTGCTCAAATCTAATTCCTATTTCGCTGTATGTCTCTTTGCTTGTAATTGTTTTTCTTATCAGGAAAATAATCGGGACAATACACAGCGGTAATCCTTTTACGATTGTGAACGGCAAACGGATAAGAATAATTTCTTTGCTGATAATTTTTGTGCCGTTGTTTATTGCACTGCTTAGATACATTATTAAATTAAACCTCCCGGGCAATCTAACAATCAACGAAATGGGAATAACGATGCATGCCTTCCAGTTTGATTTTGTATCTACTCTAACGCTTGGATTGATCGTAATGTCGATTGGCGAAGTTTTTATTGCCGGCGCAAAACTGAAAGAAGAAAACGATTTAACTGTGTGAGGGGGAAATGAAAAAAGTAGTTTCAAAAAACATTATAGATTTATGCTATTATATATTCAATATATTATTTGGAATTTTTATTGGAATAGTTGTGTTATCATTTGTTTTTTTTATATATGATCTAATTACTCCCGGTTACTATTACCGCGGTTTCTATTTGTTAGCAAAACAATTTGGTCTTGAATTTTTTACAATCTTCGGCTCTACATATGGAGGGTATGTAATGTTCACAAGTTTTCAAATAGATGATTTAGCAAGTGTGTTAGCTTTTTTTCATTCGCTAATCTATTCCTTAGCGGCCATGTTTGTGTTATACCAGTTAATAACCATATTTAAAATTTCCCAAAGGGTATCTCCTTTTAATAAAACCTCGTTTTCAGCTATACGCAAAATTGGGTACACAATTATACTTACTCCATTAGTTATAATTCTTATAGAAAGTATAATGGTAATGACTTCTTTGTTAAAAACTAACTTCAATTTTCGATATGTGTATTTGATATTCTCGCCAACCTTTATTTTAAAAATATTTTTCAATTGGTTTTATTATGCCGCCATCGGGTTGTTTTTTCTTTTTATCGGAGAAGTATTTAATAAAGGCTACCACCTTAAATAAGAAAACGATTTAACCGTGTGAGGAAGAGATGGATGCATTAAAAAATAATTCGTATCTAAAATGGACTTACTATTATTTTTATGCGGCTTACAGACTATTCCCACTGCTGGTTATTATTTTTTACGGCATTAGAATCTATAAGATGATTACTACCGGTAGTTTTGATGCGAACGAGTTGGATATGTTTTCAATTTTCAGTCAGTTTAAATTTGATCTTAATAGCTACGGTTCAGTTTTTAATCTTATAATAATCTCGGCAAACGTGCTTTTCTTTTTTCTCATCTATTTTCTCTTGAAAAAGTTAGCCGCCTTTTTGAAAAATGTTAAAACCGGCAAACCGCTTATTTTTGAAAATGCAGAGTTACTTACGCATATCGGTGCAATAATTATTTTTGTAAGTTTCCTTTTGCAAAGCGGCGCAGAATACAGCCGGCTGCTTAACCATCCTACAAAAATGCCGATGGTACAATATCTTTTAGTTAATTCTATTAATAACGTTTTAACATTTGCGATCAATCCGTTTTTATACGTTGGTCTTCTTGTTATTGTGATAGGGAAAATATTTTATGAGAGTGCAGTTCTTAAACAAGAAAACGATTTAACTGTGTGAGGAAGAAATGAAAAGCAAAATAGAATCGAAAAAATTATTGAAAATGCTAATCGATGTTTTGTGGTACAGTGGCCTTTCGGCTTCGATTATTTTAATTCTTGCCATAGTGTTATTTGATTTATCTGCAATTGGTCTCATGAATATAAAAATGCCGGTTGTTTCTATCGATATGAATGATTATGAATATAGGTTTAACTCACAATATGGTGAAGTAAAACGAACCGATATAATAATAAAAGAATTTGTTGAAATGGAGATTGCGAAAACATACAACAGCCGGAATCCTTTTTTTGTAGATGCTGCTGAACAGCTATACAAAATTGATTTTAATAAGATACCACAGTTACCAAAAAGAGCATTGCCGTATAGCCGTATTGGAATTAACGCTCCCCGATTTTTATCGCCAATAAGATATTTTGAACACGGATTAATTCCCGAATTAATTATAGGGTTTTCATTTTTGCTTGTTTTTGTTTCGGCGTTATTAGTTATCATACTTAACAACCTTAAGAAAATATTTAATAATTATGTAATCGATGGAACTTTCTCAAGCGAGAATTCGGAACTCCTGAAATATATCGGACTCTATTTTTTGATAGGTGAGTTTGTTCGTGTGCTGATTTTTTATTGGATCAACAATGCCGTTGCGAGAACAGAATGGGTTAACTCAGTTCGACAATCTTACAATTTTTCTTTTGGCGATATTAACTTTGCTCTAATTTTTGCCGGAGTAATATTTTTAATACTTGCACAAATTTTTCGGATGGGCGCTGTTCTTAAACAAGAAAACGATTTAACCGTGTGAGGAGAAGATATGATACGCGTAAACCTTGATGTGATGATGGCAAAACGTAAAATGAGTTTAACGGAGCTAGCCGAAAAAGTAAACATTACAATGGCAAACCTTTCCGTGTTGAAAACGGAAAAGGCGAAAGCAATCCGCTTCTCAACGCTCGATGCAATCTGCAAAGTACTCGATTGCCAGCCGGGAGATATTTTGGAGTATATGCCGGACAAATAACCTTGATCTAAGTTTAGATGTAATTTTTTGTAGTGATATTTTCATAATCATCTGCTATATTCTTTTCAAAAAAATAGATAATGAAAAAGTTATCGATACTTTTCCTTATTCTTTTACTGTTTTCCTATCCAGCGAGTTTATACTCCCAAGAAGTTACATTTACGGAAGAACACAACAAAGCAATCAAATCGTTAGCAGAGCAAGACACTTCATCGGCGCTTAAGTACTTTAAAGATTCGATTAAAAAATACAACGATGCGCCCTCGTGTTATGAGTACGCTAAACTATTGGCGGTTGATAAATCACACACCAGGTTAACAGAGGCTATAGAATATTCGCGAAGAGCAGTTCAGCAAGATATTCAGAATATTCCCTACCGGCTTTTGCTGGCGCAAATTAGGGAAGATCTTTTCTATGCAAGTTTTTTGAATATAGAAGAGAGAAGTGCTGCAAAGTTAGAGTATGAAAAGATTTTAGAAATGGACAGCACTTGTGCAGAAGCTCATTACAATCTTGGCAGATTGCTGCAAGAGGATTTTCTTAAGTTCAACCGCACTCAAATTAAATATCAGGTGAACACTAGCTCAACACAATTAAAGCGATGGATTAAAGAAAGATCACCCAGCATAGTACCCTCATTAAGAGCTTCTATTAATCAGTTTTTTAATACGATCGGAAATTTTCAGACCAATCAATTAGATGAAGATGTTGGCGAACTATTTCAAAAATCTGAACATCATCTGCTTTCGGCTGTAAAATTTAAACCCGCGGAGGAAGCTTCTTATTATATTATTGCACAATTATATATTGACTACAATCTGGCAGAAAAAGCTCTCCCTTTAATGATTCAACTTGATAGCATTAAGCGGATGGATAAAAGTGTTTCTATGTATTTAGGGTTGATATATTATTTGATAAACGGGAATGAAAAAGCTGCACATAAATATCAAAATGCAATGATGCTTTTCGGTCCGGAAGAACTGGAAGAATTTAAATTTGGTACTGCTAAAATTCTTCTTGAACCAAAACTTGGCCAGGTTCTAGAGAATTTAAATCCCGACGAAGCAGAAAAATTAATAATCAAATTTTGGGAAATGAATGATCCACTTTATTTAACGCCATTTAATGAGCGGTTATTGGAACATTACTCAAGGATTGCATATTCGAATCTATTTTTTAGTGTGCCGAAACGTAATATTACCGGTTGGAAAACAGATCGGGGCGAAACACTTTTACGGTATGGTCTTCCTCTTGAAAGAATAAGATATCGTTCCGGTCCCGATGAAGATCGTGCCCTTAAACGTAATACCTGGAAATCACCGGTTTCAGAAGTTTGGATTTATGCTGACAAATATTTTGTATTTGAAGATCTCTTCCGCAACAAAAACTTTACATTTAATAATCCGGAAAGGGGATTTTCAAGCTCACAATTCGGCATTAATTCGCACGACGAGTTTATAAATATTAAACGGATTCAGTTTCAGGATTATTCACCGGTGTATGAGGGTCCTCAATTTTCAGTGCCATTTAATACATATCAATTCAAATCACAAAAATATTTTCATACTGATCTCTATTTAACCTATAACATTAATACTGCGGATAGTGCGACCCTTCCGGAATATTTCAGCGAAGGGTATGATATGGGCTTGATTGTTTTTGATTTAAGGGGCAAGAAAACCTTAAACATGAACAAGAGTTATCCATTGATAAATGGTTATAAATTGAACAATTATTGTTACAGCAATTCAATTGCCGTTACAATGATTCCAGATTCTGTTTCTATGGCATTTGAACTGATGCGAAAGAAAGACAAAGGAGTTTTTTCGGATCATTTTGCATATAGGGTTAAAGAATTTAAGCACAATCAGTTAGATATTAGTTCAATCTTGCTTGCGTCAAATATTGAGAATGGAGTTAATGGTAATACAATAGTTAGGGATAAATTAGCAATTGTTCCTAAACCGGATAATATTTTTTCGAATAAAGATCCTCTATTTATCTATTATGAAATTTATAACCTTGCAATGGATGAAAACAAACTAACGGATTTTGAGCAAGAAGTAACAATTAGAAAGATTGAGGAAGAATCGGGGCTGGGTGAAATATTGAACAAAGTAAGCGATGTTTTGGGAATCGGAAAGGAGGGTGAAAAGATAACGCTAACATCACATTACAAAACATTAGAGCGTAATCCACAGATCTATTTTCAGATGGATCTAGGTAAGTATGAAAGCGGAGACTATGAGATGGAGATAAACATAATTGATAAAGTGACAATTAAAAAGACGAGCTGTAAAGCACGGATAAGCTGGCTAAATAATTAAATGCATAACAAAGAAGAAAGGGTAAGTTTATTAACGCAGATTTCCATTACTAATTATTTTTGGGGCTGATATTATCATAATCTTCTCTTATATTCATTACAGCATTTTACGGCAATTAAAATTTCACTGCGAATGAAACGCAAATCAATTATTCCCCCGCTATTAATTTTTTTGTTCATTCTTTTATATGAAATCACCTTTGCCCAAGATAGGGGAATTGTCCGCGGATTTGTTGCCGATTCATCCAATGGTGAAGCA
>DYJK01000021.1 GCA_020723165.1 Melioribacter roseus
TTTACTGACATTTCTATCGAGTCGTATCTATGACATTTCTATGGAGTTATTACAAGGGAAAACACCTCTAACCCCGGTTAATTGAATGTAGAACATTTAATAACTATTTTAGTCAACAAAAAAACTTAATCAAATATGCGAATCGGAATACCAAGAGAAGCACACCGCGAAGAAAAAAGAGTTGCCCTTGTACCGGCCGGGGTGGACGCATTAGTTAAATCCGGTCATTCTGTTTTTATCGAAACTAATGCCGGGGCAGATAGTCATTTTACGGATGATGAATACCGGAACGTTGGTGCTAATATTGTCTACACTACCGAAGAAGTCTTTCAACGTGCCGAGATGATTGTTAAAGTTGCACCATTAACGGAACAAGAAACTGATCTTCTTCAAGAAGAACAAATCATTTTTTCATTTCTCTATCTTGCCGTGGGCAAAAAAAATATTATTGAAAAATTACTGAAGAAAAAAGTGAGCGCCATTGCTTATGAACTTATTGAAAAAGACGACCAGCTTCCAATACTCCAATCGATGAGTGAAATTGCCGGTCAGCTTGCAATTCAAGTTGGTGAAAGATATCTAGGGAGTGATTATCCCAACAGCCGGGGAATTCTAATGGGTGGTATTGCCGGTGTTGCACCGGCGGCAGTTGTTATTCTCGGTGCCGGGGTTGTGGGATTCCACGCTGCACGTGTCGCATTTGCCAAAGGTGCTCATGTTATTGTTCTTGATAAAGATTTAAGAAGACTTAAAAGAATAAACACGGATATCTCTCACAATATTTCAACTGTTGCTGCAAATCCTTTTACAATTGCACGCGGTGCAAAATTTGCCGATCTGCTTATCGGTGCTATCCAGATGAAAGCCGAAAAAACTCCAAACCTTATAACCGAAGCAATGGTTAAAACAATGAAGAAAGGTGCTGTGCTTGTTGATGTTTCTATCGATCAAGGAGGGTGCGTTGAAACAAGCAGACCTACTACAATTTCCGACCCGGTTTTTGTTATGCATAATGTAATTCATTATTGTGTTCCCAATATGCCGGCTCTTGTTTCTAGGACTGCAAGTTACGGACTAACCAATGCTTCGTTAGAATATGTTGCGGAGATTGCAGATAACGGACTTTCAAATGCACTTCTTGGTAATTCAGGATTAGCTAAAGGTGTTTGCACTTACAACGGTTTTTGCTCAAACGAAAATATTGCCGAAGCATTTAATATAGAATACCGCAGACTACATATTTTTTCTACGAATTAAATTTTGAGATTTTGAAAAATGACATTAGACCAAATTAAAATTGAAAAACCGGCTAATTCAACATGGGTGAAGAAGTATAATTCTAAATTAGTTAGTGCTGATGACGCTGTTAAGGTTATTAAATCTGGTGATAAGTTAATTGTTCAGCCGGGCTGTGCCGCTCCTCTCGAGTTAATTAAAGCAATGGTTAAACGTAAAGATGAATTGAGCGATGTAGAGATTTATCATATTCTTGTTGTTGGCGAGCTTCCGTATATGAAACCGGGTATGGAAAAGCATTTTAAACACAAAGCTTTTTTTATCGGAAGTAATTCGAGAAATGCTGTTAATGAAGGACGGGCAGAATTTATCCCGATTTTTCTTTCGGAAGTTACAATGTTGTTTAAGAGAGGTGTGCTTCAAGCAGATGTTGCACTTATTCATGTTTCACCGCCCGATGAACATGGGTTTTGCAGTTACGGAATCGATGTTGGAAATATTAAAACACCAACCGAAAAAGCTAAATGTGTCATTGCCCAGGTTAACAAGCAAATGCCTCGCGGACTTGGGAATAGTTTTATCCATATCAATAAAATTGATTTTATAGTTGAAGCGGATGAACCTTTGATGGAACTGCCGCAGATTGATCCGAATGCTACACCGGAAGAACTTGAAGTCTATGACAAAATTGGTAAACATATTTCAGAATTAATAGAAGACGGTTCAACATTACAAATGGGTATTGGTGCAATACCGGATGCAGTTCTAAAATATTTGCATAATAAAAATGACCTCGGTGTTCACACTGAAATGTTTTCTGACGGATTAGTGGACCTTGTTGAATCCGGTATTGTAAATGGTGAAAAGAAAACATTACACCCCGGAAAATTAGTTGCCGGTTTTGTACTCGGTACAAAAAAATCTTTCAGGTTTATTGATAACAACCCGATCTTCGAATTTCATCCGCAAGAATATGTGAACGATCCGTTTATTATTTCCCAGAACAATAAAATGGTGGCGATAAATTCTGCTATCGAAGTTGATCTTACCGGTCAGGTCTGTTCAGATTCAATTGGTACAAAATTTTTTAGCGGTATAGGCGGACAAGTAGATTTTATCCGCGGCGCAGCTCATTCCGAAGGAGGCAAACCGATAATTGCATTACCTTCGGCAACCAAAGATCTTAAATACTCGAAGATTACAAGTATATTAAAACCCGGTGCCGGTGTGGTTACATCGCGTGGAGATGTTCATTACGTTGTAACCGAATATGGAGTTGCTTATTTATTCGGAAAAACTATCCAGGAACGTGCTAGAGCTTTAATTGAAATTTCGCACCCGGCATTCAGGGATGAACTTACAGAGTTTGCAAAAAAAACTTACTACATTTGATCTATGGTTGCTGTAATTGGTGATATACACGGTTGTTATTATACTCTACTTGATCTTTATAAAAAGATTGTAGAGACTTATCCCGGCATTCCAATCTATACGGTAGGCGATCTTGTAGATAGGGGAAATCACAGTTTCGAAGTTGTCCAGTTTGTAATTGATAATAATGTTTTTGTTACGCCCGGCAACCACGATTATATGTTCTATCATTTCTTTAAAGATCCTTCTAGCGTATTTGCACGTTCGTGGCTCTTCAATGGGAATGAGACTACACTTGAATCGTATGAAAATCATCAAGCTGAAATGTTTGTCCATCTTGATTTTATAAAATCAACACGCCTATTTTATAATTTAGACGATTGTTTTATCTGCCATGCCGGTATATCATATCAATATGAAAAATCATTGCCGGCAGATTTCAGGAATAACTTGGATATTCTCGATCAAGTTATTAAGAACGATTTAAAAACCGATAAAGGTATAATGTGGACGCGCGATCCTCTTCTTAATTTAGGCAAACTCCAGTTAGTAGGTCATACAAAGCAGCAAGAAATAACATTGGTTGAAGATTCCAACGCATTGTATATTGATACCGGCGCATGTGTTGGTAATAAATTGAGTGCGGTCATTATTCATGAAAACAAGATCATCGAAACGCTGGAAGAGAAAACCCACTTGAATGACATCATCTAATTTTTTACCCTCAATTACTTTAAAAATGAATTGCATAAGAAAATTATTTTAATAATTTTTGATATAACCATTTGAGGGAGGTTCTATAGAATATTTTATACGGTAATTTCTTGAACAAAAAGTAGGTATACCATTTCCCTTTACAGAAAAAATATGCTGAAGTTGGGAATTAAGTTAAGTTTGTTTCCAATTTTTATTGCCTCAATCGCATTATCGTTTGGATTTACAAATGAAACAGAATCAAGATTCAGTGAACAACTGTTGATTGACGCATGTTTTAATTATTTAATCCAGCTCGATGCCGTAAAAAACAATCCGCAGCAATTTGAATTCCAAACCGGTGAACAATCAAACTCGTGGAAAGATATTTTTTCATTTGCTGTACCAGATACAACCGAAAAAGCAGATACATTAGTTGCTGATAGTCTAAAATTATTAGATACAACAAAAGTTGTTTTATCGAAAGCCGACTCAATTTTATTCAAAGCGAAACAAGATTCACTTAGAAGGATCGATTCACTTTCCCAGGATTCAACCGCACGTCTTCAATATTTTAGAGCTGCACGCGAAGATTATTTTTCGGTTCCATTTAGATCAAGAAAGCCATCGCCGTTTTTTGTGCAACCCTCTGCAGCTTCTTTGATAAGAACAGCAGAATTGGATTCAACCGGTACTAAAGTTATTATCAAAGAAAAAATAGCCGGTGAAGATTCCAAAGTTTATTTGGAAATTCCCCTCGAAGAATATATCCAATTACGTTATGACGCTTTAAACCGGGATTTATGGGAACAGAAAGGCTACGAGTATAAATTAAAATCCGGCAAAAAAGATCTAAGCCAGTTGATAACTGATATTACCAATATCGAAATACCGCTGCCGAGTACATCTTTACTAAGTATATTCGGTCCGCCTAAAATAAATTTAAAAATTGCCGGTGCTGTAGATATCCATGGTGCGTGGCGAAGCGAAACAACAACCGGTATCACGAGTTCTGCTCTTGGCAACACACGCAACGAACCCGATTTTAAACAGCAAGTTCAAATTAATTTAAGCGGTACTATCGGTGATAAACTTACCATTGCTGCCGATTGGAATACCGAGCGGCAATTCCAATATGAAAACCAGTTGAAAATAAAATATACCGGTTACGAAGATGAAATTATTCAAAGTATCGAAGCCGGTAACGTAACACTCCAGGCGTCGCCATTAATAGGCGGCAGTGAAGCACTTTTTGGTGTTAAAGCACAGATGAAAGTTGGGCCATTTAGTTTAACCGCTCTTGCATCACAAAAGAAAGGTGAAGTGCAAGAAGTATCTGTAAGCGGCGGCGCTAAAGCTCAAAAGTTTGAACTGCATGCTTATGAATATTCGCCCAATCATTTTTTCATACACAGTGTTTACGCCGATTCGGCATTGGATGCTTTTAATGAATACTATGGAAACCCAACCCCGGTACTGATCGACTCAATACGAGTGAAAGATATTGAAGTTTGGAAATCTGTAACCAACATTATTAACCCTGAAATAGAAAGAAAAGCAAATGCCTACATGAATCTGCCGAGAAGAAGCAAAGGTGTGTTATTAAATGAATTAAGAGATAGTCTTAGACAAACAATCCCCGGCGAACAAGAAATTGACCGGCGTTTTATCTTACTTCAAGAAGGAATAGATTATGAGGTTCATAAAGCAACCGGTTTTATAAGTTTTAAAACTCAAATCCAAAACCAGGATGCAATTGCTGTTGCTTTTAGAATGGAAGGACCAACAACTTCAAACGATGATGATGTTTATTTTGGAGAGTTCAAACAAGATGTAGTAGGAGATTCAACAGCAAGAATAGTTTTGAAGTTGGTCAAACCGCCAAATTTACAACCGCAATTTGAGGATGCCTGGAAATTGCAGCTAAGAAATATTTATTCCATTGGTGGTAGAGCAGTAAAGAAAGAAGGATTTGTTCTCGATATTAAATACCAGGTAGAAGGACAAGAGGCGCAAAGCGAATATAATGGTGTGAAATTAATTCAGGCGTTTGGTCTCGATAGGTACAATGAAAGCGGAAGTGCAGAACCGGACGGTGCATTTGATTTTGAACCTGAACGAACGATCTTAACTGGTACCGGTGAAATTATTTTCCCGGTGCTTAAACCATTTGGCAGCTATTTACCTAATACATCGCCGTTAAATCTTCCTCCTGAATTGCAGTACAATAGTGTTTATGATACGACTGTAGCTGCTGCCAAAGATGATGGGGCACATGATAAATTTATTATTACCGGTGAATATAGTGCCTCTGTTACTTCTGTTTATAATGTTGGTTTTAACGTAGTTGAAAATTCTGTCCGTGTTCTATTGAATGATGTACCCTTAAAAGAAGGAGTCGATTATTCGGTCGATTATAATTTAGGTCAGGTAATTATAAGGAGAGATGAAGCACTTGTACCGGGTGCAAACTTAAAAATCTCATACGAACAGAATGATCTTTTCCAGCTTGCTTCTAAAACACTTGTCGGGCTGCGCGGTTTGTACGAATTCAATAAACAGACTTCGCTGGGCTTTTCTTTCCTGAATTTAAATCAGCAGACACTTAGCGATAAAGTTAGGATTGGCGAAGAACCGCTGAATAATTCAATATATGGCGTTGATTTCAAATCGTCTTTCAATCTTCCTTTTATTACAAAAGCGCTTGATAAAGTTATATCGACGAGTGCACCTTCAACGCTTACATTAAATGCAGAGTATGCTTACATAAATCCTGATCCTAATACAAAGAAAAGTACAATTGCCGGTGATGAAAATAGAAGCATTGCCTATATAGATGATTTTGAAGGTGCAAAGAGAATAATTCCGCTCGGCATTTCATACGGTTCATGGAGGGATATCAGCGTACCGGATAGTATACCTTTAATATATACTTTGCCGCAATATAATGATCCGCGGAATCCGCAGCCGCAAGATGCACAGATGAATTATAAAGCTAAAGCATATTGGTTTAATATAACACCATCGGATGTTACTGTTGATGAAATTTATGGAGACAGAAAAGTAGCGGCGCCTGATCAACAGCAGATTACTGTTTTAGATTTTGTTTATTTGCCGACTGAAAGAGGTTATTACAATTATTACCCTGATTTAGATGAAAAAGAGAAGAACTGGGCCGGTATAATGAAACCGCTCTCATCAACTGCCAATAATTTGTTAGAAGAAAATATTGAGTTTATAGAATTTTGGGTAAACCAAGTTACTGCACCACAAGATTTGAAATTATATTTAGATCTTGGACAAATTAGTGAAGATGTTATTCCTAATGGCGAACGTGATACTGAAGATAAAATTAAGAAAGACAATGATTTGGTTGATGAAGGTGAAGATACCGGTATCGATGGACTAGCTGACGTTAATGAACCGGGTTATGATCAAACATTAAATCCAGACCCGGCAAATGATAATTATTCGTTTCAACTCGGCACCGGTGATTATTCAAAAATAAACGGAACCGAAGGGAATGCTGTATCGATTGATCTCGGTAGATTACCTGATTCCGAAGATTTGAACCGTAATCTTACAATTGATAAGGTTAACAGCTATTTCCGTTATGTAGTACCGTTAGATACCAATAAAGCAACAAATCCGTTTGTACAAGGAGGCGGTAATGGTTGGTTTTTGTACCGTATTCCATTAAAGGATTATATACGCCCGATTGGCGATCCCAGTCTTTCTATTGTAGAAACAATCAGGTTGTGGGTTTCCGGCGTTACAGAGAATGTGCACCTAAGATTTGCAGAAATGAATTTAGTTGGTAATCAATGGGAAAAAGTTTTGCGAAAAGCAACAACAGATTTTCCGGAAGTAACAATCGATGATGAAGTTTTAACTGTTTCCACTATCAACTATGAGGATAACCCTGAATATATTATTCCGCCCGGCGTACAGCGCGAACGTGACAGAACAAAACCGGATTATGAAATTTTTAAGAATGAGCAATCTTTGAATTTGATCTTACAGAATTTAGAAGATGGTGATAAAAGGGAGGTTGTCCGTAATCTTTACAAACCTTTGGATGTTTTCAATTACAAAGAGATGAAACTTTATTATCATGCCGATGACAGTGATTTGCAAACTTCAATTTCTTATTATAAAGATTCGAGTGACTATGCCACACAAGTATATTTAAGATTCGGTGCCGATACTACCAACTATTACGAATATCGCCTTCCGCTTCAACAAAATTCTGATCCATCTCAATTTAATTGGAGCGAAATTAGATTGGTATTTTCTGAATTAACTGCAATCAAACAAGCGCGCGATACAGCACTGTCGGTTATTAAAAATTTGTACCTTGTGCCAATCGAAGGAAAAGAAGGGCATACATACGGTGTAAAGGGAAATCCAACATTAACAAGGATTTCTTTCTTCATGATTGGGATAATTAATCCGAAGGGAATAGGAAATCCAAATGATAATGTTTCAGGCAGTTTATGGATAAACGAATTACGTGTCCTGGAAGCTGATGCAACACCGGGTTGGGCTTATACTGCTTCCGGTTCTTTAGCACTTGCCGATCTGTTAAAATTAAATTTTAGTATATCTCAAACAAATCCCTATTTTCATAAACTTTCCGATCGTTTTGGTTCACGTGATGATAAAATGAGCTGGAGTGCTTCTGCTGATCTTGATGTTCTAAAATTGCTGCCGATTAATTTGCCCGGAAGTAACTTGAGGATTGCTTATAACCGCCAGGAATCTTCTATTGATCCGTTATATCAACCAGGTACGGATATTAAGGTTTCCGAAGCCCAGGAGATAAAAAGGAGATCCTTAAATGAAAGTAACCCGGATTCAGTTGATATTGATAAAACCGTAGAAGAAATGAAAACAGTAACGCAAACAAAAAGTTACTCGGAAACATGGACTCTCTCGAATATTAAAATTAAAATTCCAACCGATGCGTGGTATATAAGGGATACATTTAACAATCTAACATTTAGTTTTAATTATAATAAAACTTCATCGCGTTCGCCTACAATATATAACAGCAACAACTGGACTTGGAACGCCGGTGCAAATTATTCGGTAGTCTTCAGCAGAGAACTTTATTTTAAGCCGGCTGATATTCCTTTGCTTGGCGATTTGTTAAGTATCTTTACCGATTATAAAGATGTTAAAATTTATTTTGCACCGCAGACTATTACAGCAAATGTTACTGCTGTAAGAAAAAGAAATTACTCATTAACACGAAGTACCAACTTAGCAACAAAGCCGAATATACAAAGGGATTTTACCTCGAATAGAGGTGCCGGGTTTACATGGGCTTTGACTGAAGGCGGATTATTAAATCTTTCGCTCAACTATGATTTTGATATCCAATCATCATTAGCATATTTACTTGCATTCGATAATATTGAAAGAAGTGAAAGTGAAATTTGGAGTGATATTTTCGGCGGTGCATTCTTTGGAAGAGATTATAGTTACAAACAGACTTTTGATATCAAAGCAAATCCAAAACTGCCTTCGTTCGGTGACATAAATAGATATATCACTTTGAATGCTTCTTACGGCTCATCATACGCATGGCAGAATAATTTTACGCAGCTTGAATTGGGAAAAAGTGCCGGCTATAACAGTAAACTTACTGCTAATCTAACAATAAGATTAAAATCAATCTTTGCGCCATTATTCCAGGAAGAAAAAACGGAACAGTCTAAACAACCATTTCAACCACCAACGCAACAGCCGACTGAGGGTGGAAGAGGTGGCAGAAGAAGTCAGCGCGGTACAACTCAGCAGCCGGTTAAACCTATTATTCCGGAAGAAAATATTCAGGTTAAAGATAGTCTTGCTCTAAGCGATAGTATGGTTGTTAATGATTCACTAGCGATTACCGATTCAAGTGAAGTTGCCGAAGAAGAAGAGGTTGATGAAGGTCCAAGTAAACTTGAAATTGGATTGGAGTTTTTAAAACTTGCTTTCAAATGGATTTTCTTAGATTATGACCAAATCGGTATAAACTTTTCACAGACCAGTAGTTACACCGGTGGCGGTTTAAAGGGTGATGGAACGGGTTTTAATAATTTTTGGGGTGTTAATCAGAGTGATTCAAAAGGTCCGTCCAGATTGTTTATGCTCGGTTTATCAAACGATATTGGTAAGCGTGCACCATTCGGAAATTTGCAAGATAATTACACTCACAAAAATGATCTCGATTTTAAAACCTCACGCCCATTATGGGAAGGTGCCCAGCTCGATATCAATTGGCGTGTAGGATGGGGAATCAATAAAGCCAGCACAATACAAACTAATGATGAAGGTGAAGTTACGGTGACTAATCTTGTATATACGGGAACAATTGACAGATCATTCTTAGCACTGCCATCTTCCGGTATTTTTTCATTTTTGGGTGGGGGTATCAAAAAAGTACATGAGAATTATAATCCTAATGATGCTAACCCAGCTGAGAATTTATCAGAAGCATTTTGGAAGGGATTTGAGACTGCCGGATTAGCCACAAGTATTCCGTTTTTAAGTGACGTATTAAAATATATTCCAAGACCAAACTGGAGTTTCAACTGGTCGGGTTTAGAGAAATATTCACTATTCAGTTTTGCAAAAAGAGTTTCATTGCAGCATTCATATACTTCCACATACAGCGAAGGATGGAAAATAAACACTGATAAAATCCAGGAAATCCAATCGCAGCGTGTTGATTTCGGATTTTCACCGCTCGTTGGTGTTACTTTGCAGTTTGACAAAGTATTCGGGGGTTCATTCCAGAGCACGGTTAGATTTTCTACAAAAGAATCTTACAGTCTTGGTGCTACAACAAGAAATATAACTAAATCATTAAACAATGATATTAATATTACGGCGAGTTATTCAAAATCCGGATTCGAGCTGCCTTTGTTCGGCATATCGTTAAAGAACGATCTCGAAGTTTCATTCACATATACAAGCGGTAAATCCTCGAGCATTATTTATAGAATGAATGAATTTAAGGAAGAGGGGGAACCCCAGGAAGGGAAAACGAACACAACTATTGAACCGAAAATAAAATATGTAATGAGTTCGCGTGTTACATTATCTATCTTTTACAAAAGGACCAGTATCGAACCGGAAGGAGCATCACGTATTCCTCCTACTGTTACAAACGAAGCCGGAATTGATGTCCATATTGCTATTCAACCCTAACATTTATTAAACTACTATATGAAAAAAAATAAAATCCTTTGGGTCGATGACGAAATAGAACTTCTCCGTTCTCACATTATCTTTTTGAATGAGAAGGGGTATGATGTTGAAACCGTTACAAACGGAGAAGATGCTATCTCGATGGTAAAAAATAAAAATTACGATTTGATCTTTCTTGACGAAATGATGGCCGGACTTGGCGGTTTAGAAACACTTGCCCAGTTGAAAGAATTCAATCCGAACATCCCGGTGGTGATGGTAACCAAAAGTGAAGAAGAATCATTGATGCACGATGCAATCGGCAGCAAGATAAGCGATTACCTGATTAAACCGGTTGTACCTTCGCAAATATTGATGGTTTGTAAAAAAATTCTTGAAAGCAAAAAAATTTCCGGTGAGTATGTTGCTAAAGATTATTTAAGCGACTTCAATGAAATCTCACGCAAACTTCTTTTAGATCCTGATTATGATGATTGGCTCGAAATTTATCTTAAGCTTGTTTCCTGGGATATGGAACTTGATATTCATCCAGAAGTTGATTTGCGCCAAACACTTGAAGAACAAAGAAAGGAATGCAACCAGGAATTCTCTAAATATGTAGAAAAGAATTACAAAAATTGGACGGATTCTGTTGGGCAAGAAAATGCACCAACACTTACTACCGAAATTTTAAATAAGTATGTTTTGCCGGAACTGTCAAAATCTGATAATCCTTTGTTTCTATTTGTGATTGATTGTCTCCGCTACGACCAATGGCTTGTGATGGAAAAACATCTAAACCAAATTTTTAATATCCAGAAAGATTTTTATTATTCAATTCTGCCTACTGCAACACCATATGCACGTAATGCACTCTTTGCCGGTCTGTTTCCTTCGGAAATTGAAAAACATTATCCTGATCTATGGTCATCGATGGGTGATGATGAGAGCAGCATGAACAAATACGAAAAAGAATTATTGCAGCTCCTACTTAACCGCAAAAAGATTCAATTGAAAAACGAACTTAAATACGTTAAGATAATTGACCCTGAAGTTGGAAGATCATTTGAGCAGAACGTGCTGTCGCATAAAAAGACCCACTTTATGGCAGTTGTCGTAAATTTTCTTGATATGATTGCGCACGGAAGATCGGATTCTCAAATACTAAAAGAGATTGCACCCGATGAAGCTGCATATCGCTCATTAACAAATAGCTGGTTCCAGCATTCTTATTTGCTGAATACTTTCAAGGCAATAGCTTCAATACCGAAAGCTCGTGTCATAGTAACAACAGATCACGGAAGTATAAGAACATTGAGAGGTGCTAAAGTTTTAGGTGATAGAGAGGCATCTACTAACTTAAGGTTTAAATTCGGGAAGAATTTAAAAGTAGATGATAAGCATGCTATCTTTATCAAAAATCCTTCCGATTACAAACTGCCGAAAACCAGCATGACGATTAACTATATTATTGCTAAAGAGGATTTTTATTTTGTTTATCCAACCGACTACCATAAATATTTAAGCTACTACAAAGATAGTTTTCAGCATGGTGGTATATCGATGGAAGAGATGATTTTGCCGGTTATCAAAATGGAGAGTAAAGTTTAATGGAATTCCCGTTTGAAACAAAGTTGTTTAGAGAAACCGATACGATTGAAACTGCTAAAAAATTTTCTTCTTGTTTGGTCCCGGGTGATGTTGTACTATTGAATGGAAACTTAGGTGCCGGTAAAACTTTTTTTGTTAAGTATGTGTGTAAGGAATTTGCAATTGAAAATGTATCGAGTCCAAGTTTTGCTATTATCAACGAGTACATTAATTCAAAAAAAATTTTCCACTTCGATTTTTACCGAATTAAAAAAGAAACGGAACTGTACGATATCGGTATTGAAGAATACCTAAGTAACGATGAAGCAATTGTTTTTATCGAATGGGCACAGCTATGGGAAGGAATACTCCATCACAAATCATATGTTGTTAATATTGAATTGAACGGTATTGATGAAAGAACTATAAGAATAATAAAATGTCAAAATTAAAGTTGCCTATACTTGCTATCGAAACTTCAGGGGAACTGTGCAGCGCTTCTGCAATGACCGGTGAAAAAATATTTTATGAAACTACCATACGACAGAAAAACATTCATTCGGAAAAAATATTTGAAGTAACCGAAAATATTCTCACTGCTGCTAAATTAAAAATTGACGAGATACAATCTATTGCTTATTCAAACGGACCCGGTTCGTTCACCGGTCTGCGTATCGGGTTATCTGCTGCAAAAGGATTAGCTTTTGGAATATCTAAACCGATTATTCCCGTACCAACGTTTAATGCTTTGGCATATTCAATTTCTAAATATCATAATGATGAAACGAAGTTCTCCATCATTAGGAATGCAAGTACGGAAGAAGTATATAAAGCTGATTACTATCTGAAAGGTGAACTTGTTTATGGAATCGTTGAATTGATTAGTAAGGGAGATGCTAAAAAAAATGGAAGTAATTTGATCTATGGCGATAAGATAGAGAAACTAAATATTCACGAAATGACCGGACCCTCGGCAAATCAAATAGCAGAATGGGCTTATTTATTTGGAGAGGATTTATTAACTTTTGATTACGATTATCTAGAACCTAATTATCTTAAGAAATTTATTGTAAAGGTGAAAAAATGAAAAGGATGGTTATCTTTTCAATACTTTTATTAAATACTTATACATTTGCACAAAATACGCCCAGGATTACATCGCCAAAACCGACACATGATTTTGGAGATATTCTTGAAGGGCAAGTTGTATCCCACTCATTCGAGATTGTAAATCAAGGCACGACAGATTTAAAGATTGATAAAGTACAAGCATCGTGCGGTTGTACAGCCGCCCAGCCGGAAAAAAAGCTATTGAAACCCGGTGAAAAAACGGTGATAAAAGTTGAGTTCGATTCAGAAAATAGAATGGGGCAACAGCACAAATATGTATATGTGAAATCTAACGATCCTAAAGCACCTGATTTCAAATTGTCTTTTACAGCAAACATTGTAGATAAAATTATTAATAAATCAGGCAAGAATCCGAAACTTATACTGAATCAAAATCAATATGATTTCGGAAATGTTGACGAAGGAAAAGTTGTTGAAGCAAAAATCGGTTTAAAGAATACGGGTGATGATGTACTTGAAATAAAAGATGTTAAAACATCATGCGGATGTACTGCTGCCTTATTAAGCAGCAAAAAATTAAATCCCGGTGAAAACGGTACGATCAAAATTGAACTTGATACTTCGAACAGATCCGGTAAAATGGTCCGCACAGTAACATTATATACAAACGATTCTTCTAATCCCAACCAGACAATAACACTATCAGTTAACATAGAGCAGAGAAAATCTTAATGGCTTGGTTCAAAAGAAAAAAAGAAAATATTTCTAAGGATAGTAAAAAAAGCGATATACCTGACGGGCAGTGGGCTAAATGTGAAGATTGTGGAGAGATAGTTCATAACAAACAACTCGAAGTTAATTGGTGGGTCTGTCCCAAATGTAGTTACCATTTCAGGATCGGCAGCGACCAATATATTTCATTGATATTTGACAAAGGAACATTTAAAGAGTACGATAAAAAAATGCGTTCGGGTGATCCGCTCGAATTTTCAGATACAAAAAAATATACGGATCGTGTTAGTACCACAATTAAAAAAAGCGGAATGAATGATGCCGTTAAAACCGGTATAGGGAAAATTGATGGAAAGAAAGCTGCATTCGCGTGTATGGATTTTGGTTTTATTGGCGGCAGTATGGGTTCAGTTGTAGGTGAAAAAATAGCAAGAATAATAGATGCCGCATACGAAGAGAAAATTCCTTTAATAATTATCAGCCAAAGCGGCGGCGCCAGAATGATGGAAGGTGCCTTTTCCTTGATGCAAATGGGAAAAACTAGTGCACGTCTTGCCCGTCTTGCCGATGCAAAATTACCATTCATTTCAGTACTGACCGACCCCACCACCGGTGGTGTTACCGCAAGTTATGCTATGCTTGGTGATGTTATAATTGCCGAACCAAAAGCATTGATTGGTTTTGCCGGACCACGTGTTATTAAACAAACTATCGGTAAAGACTTACCGGAGGGATTTCAACGCTCAGAATTTTTACTTGAGAATGGATTCCTCGATTTTATTGTGAACAGAAAACAAATGAAAGAAAAACTTTCACAAATGATCGAGTATTTAACTTGATCACTTCCTGAATTTTTTTGACATTTTATCCAACACATCGAGAGTATAATCAACTTCTTCAATTTTGTTTTGTGAACCGAATGAGAAGCGGATAGTTCCGTTTGCATCTTGAACCGATTTACCGCTTGCAAGCATAACATGCGATGGTTTCAACGTTCCCGAAGTGCATGCCGCACCATTGGAAGCAGCAACACCGTTTATATCTAGATAAATCAGCGTTGCTTCGGCGTCGTTATTATATAACTCTGATTTAAAAGTAATACTTAAAATGTGCGGTATAGTGTTCACACCGCTGTTTATGACTATTCCGTTTTTATCAATTGTTGATAGACCGTTTAGAAATCTTTCCCGTAATTTTTTTGCGTGTTCATAATTATTATACATTTCATTCTTAGCAATTTTAACAGCTTCTGCAAATCCAACAATGGCAGAAACATTTTCGGTACCGCCTCTTCTATTTCTTTCTTGTGAACCGCCGTGAATGATCGGGGAAATTGGTGTACCGCTTTTAACGTATAAAAATCCGCAACCCTTTGGCCCGTTTACTTTATGGGATGATGCTGATAAAGAATTAATTTTTATTTTTCTTACATCAACTGGAATTTTCCCAAAACTTTGAACTGCATCGGTGTGGACAATTAGATTGTTGGTGAGACCGAATATTCTATCAAAATCATTTATAGTGCCGGTCTCATTGTTAATGTGAATAAATGAAAAGAGGGAAGTGTTATTGTCAATTAAATTGTTCAAATCCTGAATGTCGATTCCAGTATCTGCGATTATTTTACAGAAATGTACATCGAAATCTGAATGTTGTAAGTTTTCAGCAGTTTCAATTACAGATTTATGATCTGCTTGTGTGACAACAATATTATTTTTTTTTGATTCTTTGCATTCTTCGTTTGCTATACCGGTAATTGCAAAATTGTTTGCTTCGGTACCTCCGCTTGTAAAATAAATTTCACTTGCATCGGCATTAATAAAATCAGCTATAGTTTCTCTTGCCTCTTCAACAGCTACGCGCGCATTTCTGCCAAAAGAATGAATCGAGGACGGGTTGCCATATTCATCAGCTAAAAATTTTGTAACTCTTTCAAAAACTTTTGGATGGAGCGGAGTAGTAGCAGCATTATCGAAATATACTTTCATTTACCGGTATTATCCTTTCTTTACCTTACCTTAAGCTTACATCTCCAAAATGAATTTTTTCGGTTTTATCACCTTGTTTAAGCATCAGTATTCCATCGTCATCAATATCATCGAATATGCCGACCTTTGTTTTATCACCTTCAACTATTTTAATTTTTTCACCAATCATTTTACATCTGTTACGCCAGTCGTTAATTATTTTACCCGGATCCGATTTTGCAATTATTAACATGTCTTCAAAATTGTTTAACATCTCGCTCAATAGTTTTTCACGATTTACAATTTCGTGAAATTCCCGTCTAACTGAAGTTGGTTGTATATCAAACTTACCGGGAAAGTTTGGTTGATTTACATTGATGCCGATGCCAATTACCACTTTACTTATTTTACTTCCTTTTGAACTGGATTCAATTAATATTCCGGCTATTTTTTTCTTGTTCACCAGGACATCATTAGGCCATTTCAACTCAACATGAAGTTGGAAAAGATTTTCAATTGATTGAGCAATGGCTAATGAAGAACCAAGATTGATGATATTTAATTTATAATCTTTTAAATCGTTCTTTAAAAGTACTGAGAATGTCAAATTTTGTCCGGCGTTGCTGATCCAAACTCTTTCTTTTCTTCCTTTTCCCTTACTCTGAAATTCTGCAAGTAGAACAGTCCCGTTCTGACCAAATTCTTTGTTATTTAATAAAACAGTGTTTGTAGAATCAACTTCATCGCTGTAAATAAAATTTCTCCCGATAAACTCTGTATCGAGTTTAATATCGAATTCTTCAATATTGAACACAAACTCCTCCTCTTACCAACAAGTGAAATTAGGTCGTACTATATGACAGCAAATCAGTGCTGCTAATAAATTTTTCAGATAGTGCGACAAGAATTCCGGACTCGTTAAAATCTTATTAAACTAATTAATTTCTTTTATGTAAACGAGTTACAGTGATTTTCCTCTTTGGCATATTGATTGTGTAATACGAAACAAATAAATAAAGGAGGAAATCATGACACTCATAAAATTTGAACCTTTAAGAGAACTCGAAAATGTTCACGATCGAATTCAAAGATATTTTGACGAATTCGCAAACTTCGGTTTCTCTTTCACAGAAAATTTCAATCCGAGAATTGATATCTCGGAAGATGACAAAACTTATAGTGTTGTTGCTGACATACCCGGAGTAAAAAAAGATAATCTAAAAATCACATTGCAAGATAACATTTTAACTGTTGAAGGTGAAAAGAAAAAAGAAGAAGAAAAATCCGGGAAAAATTATTATCGTGCAGAAAGAGTTTACGGAAATTTTAAAAGAAGTTTTACTTTGCCGGTTCAGATAGATTCAGATAAAGTTGATGCTAAATTTGAAGACGGGACATTAAAAATAGTTTTACAGAAGTTAGTACCTCAACCGAAAAATGAAAAAATAATCGAGCTGAAGTAGTACCTTTAACTCTTAAATATTAACAACTTATCAAGGAAAAAGAATAATGGGAAAAATAATAGGTATTGATCTGGGGACAACTAATTCATGCGTTGCTGTAATGGAAGGAAATGAACCGGTTGTAATTCCAAATTCCGAAGGGGGAAGAACAACACCATCAATAGTCGCATTTACAAAAAATGGCGAGCGATTAGTCGGGCAGCCGGCTAAAAGACAAGCTGTTACGAACCCTAAGAATACTATTTTTTCAATCAAGCGGTTTATGGGTAGAAGGATAGAAGAAGTTGGTACTGAAACAAAAGAAGTCCCATATGAAGTTGTTTCGGGTGATAACAATTCGGCTCGTGTTAAAATTATAGACCGGCTCTATTCACCCCCGGAAATATCCTCAATGATTTTACAGAAGATGAAGAAAACTGCCGAGGATTATCTTGGTCAGGAAGTTACTGAAGCAGTTATTACCGTCCCGGCATATTTTAACGATGCTCAAAGACAAGCTACGAAAGACGCCGGTGAAATTGCCGGACTTCATGTGAAAAGAATTATAAATGAACCGACTGCCGCAGCATTGGCTTATGGCTTGGATAAAAAACATAAAGATCAAACCGTAGCCGTTTATGATCTTGGCGGCGGAACTTTTGATATATCAGTCTTACAAATTGGCGAAGGTGTATTCGAAGTTAAATCTACAAATGGAGATACACATCTTGGCGGAGATGATTTTGACCAACGACTCATTGATTTTCTCGCAGATGAATTCAAGAAACAAGAAGGAATTGATTTACGTAAAGACCCGATGGCATTACAGAGATTGAAAGAAGCGGCTGAAAAAGCTAAGATAGAATTATCATCTTCAATGCAGACCGATGTTAATCTTCCGTTCATTACTGCTACACAAGAAGGACCAAAACACTTAAACATAAATATTACACGTGCTAAATTTGAACAGCTCGTTGACGACCTGATTCAAAGAACTGTAGCGCCGTGCGAAAAAGCAATGAAAGATGCCGGTGTAACTCCTTCTCAAATTGAAGAAGTAATTTTAGTCGGCGGTTCTACACGTGTTCCTAAAGTTCAAGAACTTGTAAAGAAATTGTTTGAGAAAGAACCTCATAAAGGTGTTAACCCTGATGAAGTTGTTGCTGTTGGTGCTGCAATCCAAGGCGGTGTCTTAGCCGGTGATGTTAAGGATGTTCTTTTACTCGATGTTACGCCGCTTTCACTTGGAATTGAAACTCTGGGTAGTGTTATGACCGTATTGATCCAGTCAAATACAACAATACCAACACGCAAGAGTGAAGTATTCTCCACTGCTTCTGATAGCCAGCCATCAGTTGAAATACATATTCTTCAAGGTGAACGCCCAATGGCAATGGACAACAGAACTTTGGGCAGATTTCATCTTGATGGAATTCCCCCGGCACCACGCGGTATTCCGCAGATTGAAGTAACATTCGATATTGATGCTAATGGAATTCTTCATGTTGCAGCAAAAGACAAAGCAACAAACAAAGAACAAAGTATAAGAATAACTTCATCGAGCGGCTTATCGAAAGATGAAATTGAAAAAATGAAAAACTCTGCTAAGGAACATGCTGCAGAAGATAAAAAGAAAAAGGAAACAGTTGAAATCAGGAATACAGCCGATAATATGATCTTCCAAACTAAGAAACAGATACAAGAACTTGGTGACAAGATCCCGGCTGATGCAAAAAGCAGATTAGAATCTGAAATAACCAAAGTTGAAGACGCATTAAAAACTAACGATACAGATGCGATCAAATCGGCTACAGATGGTTTAACAAAGGTTTGGAATGAAATAGCGCAGAATTTATATCAACAGCAAGGACCAGCCGGCGGTGGACCAACTGCTCAAGATTTTAACGCCGGTCAGCAATCGCAACAACAATCTCAGCAACAGTCATCTCAAAAGAAAGGTGATGACGAGGTCCAGGATGCCTCGTATGAAGTTGTTGATGATGATAAAAAATAATTTTTGAAAACTCAATTCAAGGAGAATAAAATGACACAAAATAAAGAAGCAGTTGAAGTCAAAACTTCAAGAAGCTGGGATGAAGCTCTTGAAAAAGAATCCTGGGTTGCACCTTTAATAGATATTTCAGAAACCGCAGATGATTACTTTTTGACAGCTTATATGCCCGGCGTTGCAAAAGAAAATGTTAAAATTAAACTTGAGGATGGTAATCTTGTTTTGATGGGCCGTATCGATTATGATGCCGCATTAAACAAGAAGTTTGTTCTCAAAGAAACAGAAACCGGTAATTACTATCGCAGATTTAAGGTTGCAGACAGCATTGATGAATCCAAGATTGATGCAAAACTCGAAAACGGAATTCTGAATGTACAATTACCGAAGCATGAAAGAGTAAAACCGAAAACTATTGAGATAAAGTAATAAAGAAGACTCTTCAACTAAAAAGAAGGCGGCGGTTGCCGCCTTTTTTATTTTATTAAAACCATCTTACGTGTTTGTGAAAAGTTGCTAGTGATTAATTGATAAAAATAAACTCCGCTCGATAAATTCTTTCCGTCAAAAACAACCTTATAATTCCCGGGTGATTGTTTTTCGTTAACAAGTGTAGTTACTTCTCTACCGAGTATGTCGTAAACTTTCAACGTAACGACCCCACCCTCAGTCCCTCCCCTTACTAAGGGGAGGGATATGGGAGGGGTTGGTATTGTATATGTAATTGTAGTTGTTGGATTAAACGGATTCGGGTAATTCTGTGATAATTGAAATTGGTTTGGTAGTAACAAATTATTATCATCGATATCAGTAGGAAATTTCGAGTAGTAAAAATCTCTAATAGAACTTGCGAGTCTTTTCAGTTCTGTTACACTGTTCTTATTACTGGTACCCTTTGTTGCTAATACAGCTATAACAATTTCTTGAGTATCCTCAGAAGCAAGGTTGAATGGCCCGGTCGTAATATAATATTTTCGATCAGCGGGTTGTATTGACCCGAACATTGTAGTCCCGTCAATCCAGCCGGTGCCGGTTTCCGGATCACCATAAACATGTTTTACTGTTGCCTTCCCGGTTGTTGGATCAATTATAGCTGAGCCGTTGTTGTTCAATCCTTTCATCAAATTAACATAGTCCATTTTATTTGCCGGATCCCTCGGTAATATGGGATCATTCTTATAATTGGCACCGAATGCTGTTAGTGCAAGATTTTTATATCCGTTTTTTCTCTTTCCATTAGAGATTGCCGATTCGTTCTGCTCTCCTTGAACGATTGGACCTTGCACAATCATGTGTCCCATTGCCGGAGGTGGAAAGCCGTATATGTCTTCAAATTCATACGCATTCCATGTAAATCCTAAATTGAGTGTTGTGTCACACCCAACAAAATCATCGTGACTATAACCGAAATCATTATCGGCAAAGTAGCACAAATACATATCTTCAATATTATTGCTGCTTTTGTTTATCAATAGATATCTTTTGAAAAGAACATCATCAAGGAAATTATTTTGTTTATAACCATAAATTGAAAGTTGAACCTCTATACCTATTGGCAATGATTCGAAATCGTTATTAGTATATTCGTGCGACATATCATTCATTACCATCCAGTGGAATTCATCTGCATCGGGTTTATCACCATCTTCTACATTGTATATACCATCGTAATTATTATCAATCCACTGGGCGCCAAGATCGATGGGCCAATTTTCATAATCGTGTTGATAACGTGATTTGATCGTTCCATCGGGTAACGCTTCCCAATTTTTTCTGAATCGCCATGACTGGAAGATTGGATTAGTTGGATCGGCAGCAGAATCGGGTGTAATGATATTTCCGGCTTGAAGATTAGTAAGATAATGTTTACCGCCAACTCTTATCTCGTTATTTACTTTTCCAAACCAATATAATCCATCATCATAGGTTGCACTTATCTTTGCTGATTCTCCACCGGGCCAATACATTACCTCATGATACTCATTCGGTGATCGGCTTTTACCTACTTCATAGTATAATCTCAGGTTGTTGATCGTTATAAAATTTTGATCTTGGGGAATAATTCTAAATATCCTGGATTCTACAGCGTATTGTGGATAATCAATAGAGGTGATTTGTATCTTACAATTGTTAGATATTTTATCTGGGATGACCCACGAATAAAGACCGATAACAGCATCGGTAGAATTATCAATTACTCCCCAAGAAGTACCATCATCAGATGAAAATTCAATTATAACTTTTCCCGGTAATCCACTCGACCATTTTATATATACTGAAGTTTTAACTTTAACAGAATCAAACATAATTTCATGCTTACTTCTTGAGATACTGGCAGATTTGAGAAAGAATGAGACACCATTCTGTGCAAATTTTCTAAGTTCATTACTAATACCAATAAAACCGTTATCGAATGTTGGAGTGACGTTTGTAAAGTACCCAAAGCCCGAATGATGATTTTTCAGTATTAGTCCTTCATCATTTATTGAAATATAATGTCCATCCCAATTTGAGAAACAGTGATAAACACCGTCATATGTTCTAATCAAATTTGCTTCAGAATCAATGAAATTGTGATTTATTTTCCAAGTAGTTAAGCCCTCTAGGTTCATTTTGATGAAATTGTGACGAGTATTAATAATTATGTTATTATTTGTACTGGAAATAATATTTAGGATTCTATCTTGTAATGACATAAGCTCAGTGTAGTTTAAATTTTCATCTAAGTATCCTAAATACCAACCAGTTCCTATTATTATTTTATTATTTAATTCAATCATTGGCATTTTGTTCCATACATAATCGGAAAACATAATATTATTTGTTCGTACAATATCCAAATCTTGATTAAGAATTATGAAATTAAAAGTCTTTGAGTTATTACTTTTTACAACTAAAAGTATATTCCCGTTTGATAACGGAAAAAGCTGTAATGAAATGACCGGATAAAATAATTTTTTTACTTTGATAATTTCACCATAGAAATTCAATTTGCTTATAGAGATGGAATCAGTATAATTTTCATCCTCCACACTCCACGCAATGTAATAGTTGGATAAAGATTTTATAAGATTACTGCAGTTTGTTATATGGTGTTTATTATTATTAGTTATTATTTCTTTATCCCAAAGTAAATTCCCATACTTATTTACACGGGTTATATGAGTCGAATAAGATGTGTCGGAGTATGCCACCAAATAAGTCTCGAATAAATCGCATATTACAGATTGTCCCCAACTTATATCTGGGAACTGAGTGATGAACGAATTACTCTGTCCAAATGATATGTTTACAAATAAAGATAGTATGATAGGTAAGTATAAATACTTTTTCATAAGGGGCCCGTATAATTTCAGAATGTAAGTTAAAAGTTATGCAACCATTTTCAACAGAAAAATTATGGGATTATTCATTACTTAGTATCCATTAATAATCATATTTGTTGAATCGTTACTAAATTGGGCTTAACTTTCAGCCATGAAAAAGTTATTTGTTGTCCTACTACTAATAATTCTTTCTTTGCTGCTCTATTTTGCTGAACAAGTGGGCACATATACCACCCAGGAGGTTATTCAAGATTCTGAAGATTATTTATCCGGACTGTTAAAATCAGAGTATAAAAATCTTGAAATACATAACAAGTATGATATTGAAGTAAATCTTGATATCGATAAAAAGGAAATTACCGCTAAAGAAAAAATTGTTTGGTATAATAAATCGAACTCACCCACCAATGAAATTCAATTTCATCTTTATCCCAACGGTTACAAAAGCACCCGAACTGAATTTGCGAAAGGGTATGATATTACTTCCCCTGATGCGAAGACCGAGATAAAGATCAATAATTTTTTGGTTAATGATGAAAAGGAAGAATTGATCTATTTCCAACCGGAAATTCCAAATCCACACGATAGTACTGTTGCGAAGGTTACATTGGACTTTGAAATAGAACCCGGTGATTCAGTTGAAATATATTTTGACTACTCAATGAAAATTCCCCGATCAGTAAAACGATTGGGATTCGCAGCCGGAAGAGATTTCTTTTTTATCTCGCAGTGGTTTCCAAAAGTCGGTGTGTTCGAAAATGGTAAGTGGATATGCAGTCAATATCATCCTTACTTAAATTTTTATTCCGACTTTGGGAATTATTCCGTTAAAATAACTACACCTGAAAATTATACGGTTGCCTCTACCGGTGTTGTTAATTCGCAAATCCGAAAAGGTAACTCGGTTACTTATTCAATAACACAAAATGGAGTGCATGATTTTGCCTGGCTTGCAGCCGATGAAATTCTTTACCGCACTTTCACATATACACGTAAAGATGGTTCGCAAATGCAGATTAATGCATATGTTCAGCCGGAACGGGAAAAATATTTTTACCGTTACTTTGAATGTGTGAAAAATTGTCTCCAGTTCTTTGAAGAGAACATTGGCATCTACCCTTATCAAAATATATCATTAGTCGATGTTCCGCGTACAAGCGGTGCCGGTGGAATGGAATACCCGACATTGTTTACAGTAAGCGCCGATCTGTTTTCACCGCAACCGACCGGCTGGCCAGAGTATCTTGTTGCTCACGAATTCTCGCATCAATTTTTTTACGGCATACTTGCAAATAATGAAGTGTACGAAGCATGGCTCGACGAAGGATTTACTTCTTACATTGCAACTAAAATCATGTATCAATACTATCCCGATATTTTTGTTTACTTCACTTTTGCATATTACATACCGATCTATGGATTAAATTTTCTTTCATACAACGAGATACCGATTATTTATACACTTGCTGATATTCCTTTACCAGAAGGTGTGAGAAGTTTAAACACCTATTATAGAAATATGAATGTCGGTACAATTGCCGATACTTCATTCGTGCTTCCAAATAGACTGTCGTATGTGGTTAATTCTTATGCAAAGCCGGAGTTGATTTTACATACATTGGAACGGTATGTTGGTTCCGAAAAAATGATGGGTATATTAAAACACTACTTTGATGAAAATAAATTTAGACATCCAGCAGCCGATGATTTTATTAAAGCCGTAGACGATATACTTGACGAAGATATGACGTGGTACTTCGATGAATTTTACAGATCATCAAAAACATATGATTATAAAGTCTCATCATTAACAAAAGTTTCTGATGATACATACCAAGTTCTTGTTGAACGGCTTAGAGACGGGATATTCAAAAATGAAGTTGTACTCTACACGGATAAAGAAACATTAAAACAAAAATGGGATGGAACAGACCGCTGGAAGATTTTTACGTTCCGCACAAAAAATAAAGTGATTGCTGCAGAAGTTGATCCTAAAAGAAAAAATCTGCTCGATTTAAATTTTGCAAATAATTCATTTACACTCGAAACGAGAACGTGGGCTTCATGGTCTCTTGCTATTAGAGTGTTTTTCTGGGTGCAGAATGCATTAATGATTTTAGGAAGTATCGGATGATTGGGTACATCAAACAAATATTGGTACAAGGTACGCGTTCTGTTTTTTACAATTCTAAGCTGGTTTTTTTGCTATGGGCTTTTAATGCTGCTTCCGCACTGATTTTAACAATACCTTTTTTGCAAGTTCTGCTTGATAGTTTAAGTAACTCACTTATTAGTGATAGCTTATCGCAAAATTTTGATTATATCTGGTATATACAGTTTAAGAAAATTTATGAATTACAATTTGAACATCTGCCACTTAGTATCTACAGTGTTGTAGCAATTTATACTTTACTTCAAACATTTTTCTTAGGTGGATTGATTTCGATTTTCAATAACCCTAAAAAAAATCATATTGTAGATTTCTTTTATGGTGGAGTGAAATATTTTTTCAGATTTGTCAAAGTTCTTTTAGTCTCGTTAATATTTTTTGCCATCGCATTCAAGATCAACGATTACCTGGGGGAATTTATTACTTACTTGTTCAAAGATTCTGAAAATGTTAAAGCCGATTTTGTATTAAAAGGACTACGCTACATTTTGCTTGTTTTTTTTATCGGCGTCATAACTATAATTTCCGATTATACAAAAGTTGCCCTGGCTTTAGGTGATAAGACAAAGATACTGATAGGGACGTACAACGCTTTTATATTCCTTAAAAATAATTTCGTAAAAATATTTTCTGTTTTTTTGATTGTATCAATTACCGGCGCTGTTGGAGTTATATTATATAACTTGATAGGTAAATTTATTCCGCGTACACCTTATTATTTTCTTGTACTCTCCTTTATTCTTCAGCAAATGTTAATTATCTTTCGATTGCTTGTGCGAATGTTGTTCTGCGCTACCGAAGTTAATTTATACAACGATTTGAGCGCAGATGTTGTTAATGTTGAATCAAACTAATCTGAAATAATCATATGGCAATAATACCAATTACAGTTTACGGCGATAAAATATTGCGTCAGAAAGCTGAACCCGTAAAAGCAGTTACTGATGAAGTAATTGTTAAGATAAAAAATATGTTCGATTCCATGAGGAACGCGAACGGGGTCGGACTAGCGGCTAACCAGGTTGGCTACCGCGATTCAATTTTTGTAATTGACCTTGAAGATGTAGAAGGTTATGAGAAATTTAAGCCGGTTGTTATGATCAATCCGCAAATAGTACTTCTCTCTGATGAAAAAGTTATAAGAGAGGAAGGATGCTTGAGTCTTCCAAATCTTAGGGCAGAAGTAGAGAGATCAAAATTAGTAAAGATTAAGTTTTTGAATACCGATGAAGAAGAAGTAGAAATAGAGGCAGACGATCTATTTGCACGTGTAATTTTACACGAGTATGACCATCTGCTCGGGAAAATGATACCTGATAGGGTAACATCGGAGATTAAAAGTAAACTGCAAGATGAGCTTGCCAAGATAAAGAAGAGGGATGTAGAGATTGATTACCCAATCACCAAAGGTTAAAACACGCCAGAAAGAATTTTTCTTTTCGAATCCGGGGTAATTGTATGAGAATAATTTTCATGGGCACACCGGAATTCGCTATACCCTCACTGCAAAAATTAATAGAGAATGGCCACGAAATTTTAGCAGTTGTTACTGCTCCGGATAAGGAAAGGGGCAGAGGAAGGGAAGTTTCATTCACACCGGTGAAAGATTTTGCGCTTAAGAATAACTTAAAAGTTTTTACTCCTGAAAAATTGAAAGATGAAAATTTTATAAACGAAATGAAAAATCTGCTGCCCGATCTATTTGTAGTTGTGGCATTTAGAATCTTACCGCGTGAAATTTTTTCAATCCCGAAGTTTGGTTCGTTTAATTTACATGGTTCGTTACTTCCCAAATACAGAGGTGCGGCGCCAATCCAGTGGGCTTTGATAAATGGTGAAAAAGAAACGGGTGTAACAACTTTCTTTCTTGATGATAAAGTTGATACCGGGAATATTATTTTGCAAGAAAAAATTAAGATTGATGATGGCGATAACTTCGGAACTTTGCATGATAAGTTGATGGTGATAGGTGCAAATGTTGTTCTAAAAAGCGTTGAGTTGATTGCCATCCGGAATTATCAACTCCAAAAACAAGATGATTTACTTGCGACACCGGCACCAAAAATTTCAAAAGAGATTTGTAAGATTGATTGGAATAAATCGGCAATTGATATTCACAATTTAGTACGTGGTTTGTCTCCATATCCCGGTGCATTTTTTATTTATAACAAGAAAATTTTAAAAGTATTCAAAACTAAATTAATCGAGAATGGAGACCCCGCCATTAGTACGGCGGACAAGTTGAGAATTGAGAACACTTTTTTTGATAATGAATCATCGATAAAATTTTATTTAAGTAAAAAAGAATTATTTATTCAAACCGGTAATGGAATTTTACAAATACTTGAATTACAACCCGAAGGAAGAAAAAGAATGAGTGCAGAAGAATTTCTTAGGGGGTATTCGTTCAATCCCTCTTTATAAGGGGGAACCAAAGGAAAACACATGAGAAATAATCGTTACGAAAGTATTATTGATGCTGTGGGTAGAACGCCAATTGTTAAACTTGGAAATGTTTCAAGAGAGGTTAAAGCAGCAATATGGGCTAAGATGGAATTTATGAATCCGGGTGGAAGTATTAAAGATCGGATTGCACGTTACATGATTGAAAAAGCAGAACGTGATGGAAAGATCAAACCGGGCGATACAATACTCGAAAATTCTTCCGGCAATACGGCTATGGGGCTGGCGATAGTGTGCAGACAAAAAGGTTACAACCTTAAAATAGTTATTCGTAACACAACTAGTAAAGAAAAGATAAAAATGCTTGAGGTGCTTGGAGTTGATGTAACTAAAGTTGATGCATCGCTTCCGCCAGAACATCCGGAATCTTATAATAATTATGCAGCAAATTTAGCCGCTGCTAATCCTAATATGTACTATATCGATCAGCATAACAATCTAGATAACAACGAAGCACATTACATGACTACCGGTCCTGAGATTTGGGAACAGATGGAAGGAAACATTGACTATTTTGTTGCCGGTGTTGGTACCGGCGGAACATTATTCGGTGCCGGAAAGTATTTGAAAGAAAAAAATCCAAATATTAAATTGATCGGTGTTGACCCTATTGGATCTATTTTTTACGATTGGTTCAAGAATAAAAAAATGACTACACCAAAGCGATATCTTATTGAAGGTATTGGTGATGAGTTCTTAATCAAAACCGCACAGCTTGAATTAATGGATGATATGCTAAAGGTTGAAGATAAAAAAGCTATTGGATGGACAAAAAAATTAGCATATGAAGAAGGAATTCTTGCCGGTGGATCGAGCGGCGCTAACGTTTGGGCAGCAATGCAGATTGCCAAACAAATTAACAGTGAAGCCAATATTGTAACAATCATAAATGATAGCGGTTATAAATATTTTTCAACTATCTACAATGATGAGTGGCTTGAAAAAAATAAATTAGTTTGATCATTTAACCAATAAATCTTTTCGATTGTGGAATTTATTTTTATTCTGTAATGTTCCTATTGCTGAACAACGTCAGAGAACATTTTCTATTTCTCTTATCTTTAATAATAAACAAGGAAGCATGGTAATTGGAAATAAAAAATTCAATTTTAGATTTAATAGGAAACACGCCTTTAATAAAACTTAAAAAAATAAATAAAGGACTTAAGCCACAGATATATGCAAAATTGGAATCATCGAATCCGGGCGGTAGCGTTAAAGATCGTATCGGTTATGCGATGATATTAGATGCAGAAAAGCGTGGGGTGCTGAAACCTGGCGGAACAATTATAGAAGCAACCAGCGGTAATACCGGAATCGGTCTCGCGCTTACAGCCGCAGTTAAAGGTTACAAATGTTTATTTGTTTGTACGGAAAAAGTCAGTTCCGAAAAAATAAACTATCTCAAAGCGTTAGGTTCTGAAGTTATTGTAGTCCCTAATACTTACGAACCGGATCATCCGGATTATTATGTAAACGTTGCACGAAGAATTTCCGAAGAAACTCCAAATTCATTTTTTGCGTATCAGTATGGAAATCCTTCCAATCCCGAAATGCATTACAATACAACCGGTCCCGAAATTTGGAAACAAACCGAAGGGAAGATTACTCATTTTGTTTCTAGTATTGGAACCGGTGGAACTATTAGCGGTACCGGCAGATACTTAAAAGAAAAAAATCCGAACATACAAGTTATTGGTGCCGATCCTCTCGGTTCAATATTCAAACATTACAAGGAAACCGGGGAAGTAATTAAAGGTACACCATACCTGGTAGAAGGTATCGGGCAAGATTGTTTACCGGCTAATGTTCATTTCCAGTATATAGATAAAATAATTAATATCAGCGATAAAGAATCTTTTGCAGCCGCTAGAAGGTTAACAAAAGAAGAAGGAATTTTTTGCGGCGGCTCTACCGGGACAATTGTCCACGTTACACTCGAACTTGCTAAGAACCTTTCGGAAAATGATTTGATTGTATTTATCGTTTGCGATATTGGTGAAAGATATTTATCTAAAATGCATTCTGTTGAGTGGCTGCGTGATAATAGAATGCTCGATATTGAAATAAAAATTTTGAGAGACATTTCATATGCAAAGAAACGCAAAGGAAATGAAGATATAGTTTATGTTCATGATAATACAATAGTTAAAGATGCTATCAAAATTATGAACGAAAGAGGATTCTCTTACATACCGGTTCTAAATGAATTTTTAAGACCGGTCGGGAGCTTGAGAGAAAGCCGGTTAATTGCTAAAGTACTTGAAGATCAATCCTTGTTAAATAACACGGTTAAGAATGTGATGGAAGAAAGTTTCTTAGTACTCGATGCGAAATCAAGCATCACAGAAGTAAGAAGGGCATTAAAAGATGCACATGCAATTTTAGTCTCGGATTTTGGTAGGATCATAGATATCATAACAAGATATGACTTAATTGATTATGAATAGATCAACACGATAAAATTCAAAATCCAAAATTTTTTTAATTCATACTTCGCAAATCGTAAATAGTTTTTAGGGGTTAATATGGGATTCTCAACAGATGCTATACATGCCGGACAAACTCCGGATCAAGTAACCGGTGCAGTATCAACGCCAATTTATATGACATCTACTTATGCACAAGATGAACTCGGTGTTCATAAAGGATATGAGTACGGGCGAACGCATAATTTAACAAGGCAATCACTTGAGAAAAATATTGCAACACTTGAAAAAGGAAAATATGGGATTGCATTTGCATCGGGTCTATCTGCGGAAAATGCAATACTCGGATTGATGAGAGCCGGTGATCATGCGATTGTATCGAACAATGTTTATGGAGGTACTTACCGTTTGTTCGAGTTGATAATGAAAGACTATGGATTAACCTTTTCATGGGTGGATACTACAATTGTTTCAAATATTGAGAATGCTATTAGCTCAAACACAAAAATGGTTTATATTGAATCACCAACCAATCCGATGCTGAATCTTACAGATATTGAAGCAGTTTCTAAAATTTGCAGAAAGAATAATTTAATATGTGTTGTTGATAATACATTCATGACGCCATTTTTTCAGAATCCTCTTGCACTTGGTGCTGATGTTGCTATTCACAGTACCACAAAATATTTGAACGGACACTGTGATATTGTTGGCGGAATCCTTGTTACCAATGATGATAAACTCCATGAACGGTTCAGATACTTGCAAAATGCTGTGGGTGCAATTCCTTCTCCATTCGATTGCTGGCTAACGTTGCGTTCTACAAAAACACTCGCCGTAAGAATGAAGCAGCATCAAGAAAATGCGTTAAAGATTGCGCAGTATCTTGAAAAACATCCACATGTAAAAAAAGTTATATATCCCGGTTTGAGATCTCATCCTCAATATGAATTAGCTGAAAAACAAATGAGCGGATTCGGTGGAATGGTTTCTGTCGAATTCAAAGATTTTAGTACGGCAAAAAAGGTATTGAATAATGTAAAAGTTTTCACTCTTGCCGAAAGTCTCGGAGGAGTTGAAAGTTTGGTTTGCCACCCGGCATCAATGACTCATGCATCCGTACCGAAAGAAGAAAGAGAGAAATACGGGTTAACAGATAGCATAGTTCGTTTTTCGGTAGGCATTGAAGACGTCGAAGATTTGATTGCCGATATAGAACAAGCGTTATATTAATGTAGGTCGAAGCAATGCTTCGACAAGAATAAGAAAACAAAAACTAATGAAACTGGCTCTTAGTTTTACAAAATGAATGAAATAAAAATATTCTACAAAAGAAAACTCCCTCATTATCAACCACCCGGATATACTTTCTTTATAACATTCCGATTATATGCTACAATGCCGAAAGAAATAGTTGACAGATACAAATTGTTGAAAGAAACTCAATTAAAAAATCTAAACAATTTTGAAAACAAGAAAATTAGATCGGAGAAATATTTAGCATTTAAGAAAAATTATTTTAAGCTATATGACGAATACTTAGATAAAGCTTCTTATGGACCGAAATGGCTGCAAGATAGAAAAATTGCCGATATCGTTAAGAAAGCACTGCACTACAATGATGGTATTAAGTATAATCTCATAGCTTATACGATTATGCCAAACCATGTTCATTTAGTTATTGAACCAATAATAGAAAAATTTGTAGGTCGAACAGATTGTTCGACCTACATTGTAACAAGTATTCTTAAGTCATTAAAGTGGTACACTGCAAGAGAGTGCAATAAAATTTTGAATCGTTCAGGTGCTTTTTGGCAACATGAAAGTTATGATCATGTTGTACGAAATTCGGAATCATTAATTCGTATTGTTAAATATGTCTTGAACAACCCGGTAAAAGCCGGCTTAGTTTCTGATACCGAAGAATATATGTTTAACTATGTAAATGAAAAGTTAATTAATTAAAAATTGTAGGTCGAAGCAATGCTTCGACTAAACCAAACCTTAAATAAAATTATCGAAACTGCCGCTTCGTTCTGCATTTCATTAAAAATAAATCCTTAGAATTGCACGAGTTATTTCAGTAATTTTGATATGCAAATTGGGAGAGACATCATGGCAAATCAAATTAAAGAAAAAGAAAAAACAAATAATGTAGATGATACTAAATATTCGATGGATACACATATCATCTACGGAAAAAACATATCTGATAAGTGGGATTACTCACATCATGTAACATCCCCGATATCATCATCAACAACTTTTAGATTAGATTCCGTTGAACGGGGTGCACAAGGTTTTATGCAGTTTGCAAATACAGAAGCATTTGGCGATAAAGCACCAATTTTGATTTACGACCGGCTTGGTGAACCAAACAAAGATATACTTGAAGAAAATCTTGCTTACGTTGAAAAAGGCGAAATGGCTGTTAGCTTTTCAAGCGGTATGGGCGCTATATCAGGCATATTAGGAATTTTAACTTCGACCGGCGATGAAATTATTTCTCACAATACATTATACGGCTGCACATTATCACTTTTAACTAATTGGTATCCGCGCTATAATATTAAATGGAACCCGATTGATTTAACAAATCCGGATAATATCTATAATGCTCTGAGTCCTAAAACAAAAGTGATATACTTTGAAACGCCGGCTAATCCGAATATCGAAATAATTAATATTGAGGCAATTAAAAAAGTAACTGATGAAATCAATAAAACAAGAGACGAAAAAGATAAAATCCATATCGTTATTGATAATACATTTGCAACTCCATTCTGCCAAAGACCTATTGAACACGGTGCGGATTTCGTTGTGCATTCATTAACAAAAGGAATAGGCGGTTACGGTACCGATATGGGCGGAGTAGTAATCGGCAAGAAAAAATTTCAAGATATGCTTCATTTGTATAGAAAAGATTTCGGTGCAGTGTTAAGTCCTAAAAGTGCCTGGTCAATTTTAACGTACGGTTTACCATCGCTTGCCTTACGCCAAAGACAGCAAATTAGAACCGCAATGCGTGTTGCAGAATTTCTTAACGCCCATCCTAAAATTGCATATGTAAACTATCCTGGATTGCCTGACTTTAAATATTATGAAATTGCCAAAAAGCAGATGATTGATTTCAACGGCAATTTTGCACCGGGAAGCATGATCTACTTTGTATTAAGAGGCGGTACACCGGCAGAATCTAAAGACAATGGCAGAAAATTTATGGACTATGTTGCCGATCATGCTTATACAATGACGCTGGCTGTTTCACTCGGTCATACCAGGACGTTGATTGAGCATCCGGCTTCCATGACACATTCTGTTGTACCTCCGGAGAAATTAGCTGAAAGAGGTATTGATGCCGGGGGGATTAGATTAGCTATGGGCCTGGAAAATCCTGATGATATTTTACTTGATCTTGATGAATCATTGAAAGTGATCTAAAAAGTCCTACCATATTTCCCTCCGCTATGGGAGGGATTTTTTAATACCGGATAAATGGAAATTATCAGAAGTAAATTATTCGAAAATTTCCCCGAAATTATTTTTGGGATGAGCACTAAAATTGGTCTTAATAGAACTGATCCTTTCTATTTTAACCTTTCATTAACTGTCGGCGATTCGGCTGCAATCGTTAAAGAAAACCGTAACGCGTTCTTCAATAAACTCGGATTAGATTCAAATCAAATTGCCTATCAAAAACAGATTCACAGCGATATTATAAGGTTTGTAGAACACTCTGGGCTGCTCGGTGAAAGTGATGCAATGATCACCACAAAACAGAATATTGGGTTAGCAATCTCCACTGCTGATTGTACACCGATTTTTATATATGATTCTAAAAACAAAATTGTTGCAGCAGTTCATTCCGGTTGGCGTGGCACGCAAAAACAAATACTCAAGAAAACTCTTGATAACATGGTAAATAATTTTAATTCTAAAACTGAGAATCTTCTTGTGTATGTTGGTCCATCGATCTCACAGAAAAATTATGAAGTTGGAGAAGAAGTTGCTGTTCAATTCGATCAAAAATATATTATGAATAAAAACGGTAAGTTGTATTTAGATGTATTAATGGCAAATGTTGATATGCTGAACAAATGTACGGTACCAAAAAATCAAATAGAAATTTCGCATTTATGTACATACAATGAAAAAGAATTACTGCACTCATTCCGCCGTGATGGTAGTTTATCGGGCAGATCACTCGGAGTTATAGCGATGAAAGGTGATTGATGGAATCTGAACGATTAAAAATTGCAAGCGGCTATACACTAATCTGTTTGATTTGGGGTTCTACCTGGCTTGTTATACGTATTGGACTGGAATCATTAACTCCGGTTATCTCCGGTGGCTTAAGATTTATACTCGCTTCATTCTTTGTTTTTGTTTTGATGAAGTTTAAAAAAATAAAGTTACAGACTGATAAGCCCTCAGTAAAACTTTATTTAATTATGGCATTATTTGCATTCACTATTCCATTTGGGTTGGTCTATTGGGCAGAACAATTTATCCCATCGGGGCTAACTTCGATTTTGTTTGCGGTATTCCCGTTTTATGTAATCTTATTTTCACGTATCGCTATACCGGAGAATAAAATATCTGCGTTACAAATTGTAGGCGTTGTTGTTGGTTTTATCGGTATTATAATAATTTTTGCCGAAGACTTGAAATTCGATCTATCGAATAATGTGCTTGGTATGATAGCTGTTTTGATTAGTTCCGGGATACAAGCCGGAATGGCGATAACAATTAAAAAGTACGGAGGGCATTTAAATCCATTATCAATGAATTTTATTCCTCTTTTGTTCGCCGGAATAATTATGTCTGTTTCCGCACTCATTTTTGAGAACAGTAATACATGGGTATTCGATTACAGTGCGATTGGTTCTGTTTTTTATTTAGCGCTATTTGGTACTGTTGCAACATTCACTACTTATTACTGGCTGTTGAAAAGAATGAATGTTGTTATACTTTCTTTATCAACATTTATCACGCCGATAGTTGCTGTGTTCCTTGGATGGTTAATACTTGATGAAAAATTTTCATTACAAGATTTGATCGGCAGCGGATTAGTGCTTATCGGAATTTTATTTGCTAATTTTAAAGGGATTATAAATTATTATAAACTAAAAAATACCATCATATGACAAACATTATCCGTATTAAGAACGCATCGTTTTATGCTTACCACGGGGCATTACAAGAAGAACAAAATATCGGCGGCAAATTCGAAGCGGATGTTGATATTTACACTGATTTTACTAATGCCGCTCAAACCGATGATCTTAAAAAAACAATTAATTACAATGACGTTTACAAGTACATTAATAAGATTGTCCACGAAAAAAAATATTACTTGATAGAAACGTTGGCAACAATTATAGCAGACGGGTTATTAAATAGATACCAGTCAATTATTAAAATTGCAGTACGCGTGCGTAAACACCATGTTCCGGTTGGGGGAGTTTTAGACTGCGTTGAAGCAGAAGTTATAAAAGAAAATGGTAAGTAATGTTTTCCTAGGTCTGGGATCGAATATTGGCGATAGAAGAAAATTTATTTCCGATGCGTGTAATATAATACGGAATAACGATGATGCTACTATACTAAAAGTATCTTCTTATTACGAAACTTCGCCATATGGAAATATCGAACAGAACAATTTTCTTAATGCTGTTATTGAAATAAAAACTAATTTTACCGTTGAAAAATTATACGGATTTGTTAAAGAAATTGAGACAAAATTAGGAAGGAAAAATCGAGAGACTAAATGGGGCCCAAGAGAAATTGATATTGATATTCTTTTCTATAATGACTTAATTTATAGGAGTGATAGGGTGATAATACCACACCCTGAAATACTTAAAAGGGATTTCGTGGTTGTACCCATGATTGAAATTGCACCTGGTTTTGTTCACCCGGTGACAAAAGTTCGAATAAGTGAAATTGATATTTTTGAAATTGAAAAACATATAATCTCAAAATTATAGAGTTAACATAGTGGCGGATATACGTTACATAGCGATTGAAGGGGTTATTGGTGCCGGTAAAACTTCACTGGCACAGAAACTCTCAGAAAAACTTGGGGCTAATCTTGTCCTTGAACAGTTTGAAGAAAATCCTTTCCTCGAAAAATTTTACGAGGATAGAAAACGATTTGCTTTCCAGACTCAAATGTTTTTCCTAATCAACCGGTATAAACAGCAGCAGCAGTTAAATCAGCAAGAACTTTTTTCAAATTATATTGTCTCGGATTATATTTTCGAAAAAGATAAAATATTTGCTTACCTGAATTTATCGGGCGAAGAATTAAAACTTTACGAAAGTATTTTCCCGTTATTGGAACGTGATATTCCCAAACCCGATGTTGTAATATTTCTTCAATCAGGCATCGATCGGCTTGTTAATAATGTAAAAAAGAGAGATCGAAAATTTGAAACGAACTTAAACCGAGGTTACTTAACCGAATTATCCGAAGCTTATAATAATTTCTTTTTCAAGTATATCGATACTCCGCTTCTTATTGTAAATACTAGCGAAATTGATTTTGTTAACCGTGATGATGATTTCGAAGAACTTTATACGCAGATATTCAGGGAAGACAGAGGATTCATAGAGTACTTCAACCCGGAGGTTAGATCATAATGAGTCTATTACGTTTGATATTATGGGGATTGCTTTTTTTTCTTGCATGGCGAACAATTAAAAATATAATAAATGCTGTCAGCGGTGCGGCTATAAAATCGGAAAAGAAAAGAGAACCTATTAGAAGAAGAGAAAATCAATCGAGGATTAAGCAAGAAGATATTGTTGAAGCCGATTTTGTTGATATTACAGAGAACAAATCCGAAAAATCAAAAAGTTGATTCTGAATGTCCTACCAAAATTATTTTAAGAAATTAACTTCCGGGGCTCTAAAAAAATTTTTATCGGCAGAAATTAAAAATGAAAAAATTCTGCCAATACCAAAAAATATTTTGGTTGTTCGCCAGCATAACCAGTTTGGTGATATGCTGGCAAGTGTATCACTTTTCCGTGCATTAAAAGAAACCTATCCATCTGCATCAATAACTTTATTGGCAAGTCCCGAAAATTATTTCGCAGTTGATAAGAATAAATATATCGACCGTGTTTTCGTTTTTGATAAAAAGAAATTGGCCAATCCAGTATATTCGTTCAATCTAAAAAAAGTATTAAGGGAAAAATTTGATATCGCAATAGTGCCGGCTACGGTTGCTGTTTCTTCCACAAGCTGCATTCTTGCAGCTTTATCTAATTCCGATATTAAGATTGGACCAAATTCACTTGACGGTGAAACTAATCCAATGAATTATGTATTCAATTACCGGATTGATCTCAATTGGAAAAAATGTCCTGATGCGCACGTTTCCGATTTCATCCTTGATATTGTAAGACCCTTTAATATTTCAACTAAAAAATATTTTTCATTGTTCTCTTTTGAGGATGATGAAATGGATTATGCTGATAAATTTATTCAATCATTGCATTGTTCCGATGATGATTATCTAGTTGGTTTTCATGTAGGCGCCGGTAAACCGCAGAATAGGTGGGACCTGAATAATTATGTTCAGCTTATTAATGAATTATCAAAAAATATCAAGATGAAGTTTTATTTTACCGGCAGTGATGCAGACAATGCAGAAATTAATTTTATAAAAAAATATTTCCCGTCTGCCGGATACTTTTTGAACAAAACAATTCCCCGGGTTTCGGCTTTGATAGAAATAAGTAATCTTTTTATAACAAATGATACCGGCGTAATGCATGTTGCCGGTGCAACAAGAGTTCCTCAAATATCCCTATTCGGGCCAACAAATCCGTTCAATTGGGCGCCGGTTGGTGAGGCAAAATATTTTATACGTAAATCCGATCTTATGAACGATATTACTGTTAAGGATGTTTTTAACCTTGTCCAGTATGTGTTGGAAAAACATAAAAAAGATGGCGATGAATGACTTACAGAACATAGCGGCTGTTGATGTTGGTACAAATTCTTTTCACTTGATCGTTGTTAAACTGAAAGATGATGGAAATTTTGAAATCATCGACCGGGAGAAAGAAGTAATACGTTTAAGTGAGGGAAGTACCGGGGATATCAAACTCATCAAACCAGATGCTATGAACCGCGGTATTTCTGCATTGAAACGTTTCAAAGGAATTGCAGATTCCCACAATGCAAAGTTGCGTGCTATTGCAACAAGTGCTGTCCGCGAATCCCACAACAAAAATGATTTCATAAAAAAAGTTTTCCAAGAAACCGGGATCGAGATTGAAACGATTAGCGGTTATGAAGAAGCCCGGTTGATTTATCTCGGTATATTAAAAGCTGTTCCTATCTACGAGAAAAAATCATTGGTAATGGATATCGGCGGAGGAAGCACCGAGTTTCTTCTTGGGTGTAAGGGTACATCAATTCAATCTTACAGTTTGAAAGTTGGTGCTGTGAGATTAGCTCAAAAATTTTTCCCCGATTACGGAGTAACCGAATCACGTATTAAAGAATGCCGCAAATGGGTAGAAGGTGAAATTTATAATGTTGCCGTACAAATAAAGAAAGAGCGTTTTGAAATCTGTGCCGGTTCATCAGGAACAATAATGTCTGCCGGATTAATGATTAAAGCGATGCGAGACGGGAACGTTTCTCCGCTAACCATACTTAATAATTTTGTTTTTACTCGCCGCGAATTAAAAGAAATTGAAGAAGAAATATTAAAACGGAAAACAGCAGAGAAAAGGGAAAAAATTCCCGGTATAGATGAAAAACGGGCAGATATAATTCCAGCCGGGATAATTATTT
>DYJK01000188.1 GCA_020723165.1 Melioribacter roseus
CCGAAAAACTTACCCAGGAATCGTCATTCGAAGTAAAAGGGAAAGTAAAAGCCGAGCCACGTTCAGTAGGCGGATACGAAGTTGACGTCACCGATCTTCAAACAATTTCTATAGCACATGAATACCCCATCACACCCAAAAAACACGGTATCGAATTCCTAATTGATAACCGCCATTTATGGGTTCGTTCTAAAAAACAAGTTGCGATATTAAAAATTCGTGCACGCGTTGTAAAAGCTATAAGAGATTTTTTTGATTCACATGGATTTACACTTTTTGATCCGCCGATTATAACTCCAAATGCTTGCGAAGGTACATCAACACTTTTTGAAATGGATTACTTTGATCTTGGCAAAGCATATTTAACACAGAGCGGACAACTTTACGCTGAAAGCGGTGCGATGGCACTCGGTAAAGTTTATACTTTCGGTCCAACTTTCCGTGCAGAAAAATCAAAGACTCGCAGACACTTAACTGAATTTTGGATGGTTGAACCAGAAATGGCTTTTTATGATTTGAATGATGATATGGATCTTGCCGAAGAATTTATAGAATATATTGTTCAAACTGTTTTGGAAGATCGTAAAGAAGAATTAAAAGAACTCGAACGTGATGTGACCAAACTAGAAAGGGTTAAAAGACCTTTCCCAAGAATTTCATACTCGGATGCTGTTGAGATCTTAAAAAAGAAAGGTGTCGATTTCCAGTGGGGGAATGATCTTGGCGGAACAGACGAAACATTGATTGGTGAGGATTTCGATCGGCCGGTTATGATTCATAGATATCCATCCGAAGTAAAAGCTTTTTATATGAAGCGAGATCCAGAAAATCCGAAGGTTGCACTTGCAGTTGATGTTATTGCGCCGGAAGGTTATGGCGAAATTATCGGCGGCAGTCAGCGCGAAGACAATTTAGACTTATTACTTGAGAGAATTAAAGAACACAATTTACCTCAATCGTTTTTCGAATGGTATTTAGATTTAAGAAGATTTGGTTCTGTCCCACATTCCGGGTTTGGCCTGGGATTGGAACGTACAGTTAGCTGGATCTGCGGACTTGAACATTTGCGTGAAGCAATTCCGTTCCCAAGAATGATTTATAGGAATACTCCTTAACATGAATTTAGAGATCATCCTCTTCATATTACTTGCAACAATTGCTGCGGTCACATCTGTTTTAATGATCACACGAAAGAATGCTGTTATTAGTGCTGTGTTTTTGGTACTAAACTTTTTTGCATTAGCCGGTTTGTATCTTTTATTAAATGCGCAATTTATTTCGGTGGTGCAGATTATAGTTTACGCCGGTGCTATAATGGTGCTTTTCTTATTTGTGCTGATGCTTTTAAGAACCGAGAATGAGAATCAAATTTTGACCGATAAAAAACCGATTAAATATTTTGCAGTTTTAATTACTGTATTTGTATTCCTTCAATTAGTTTTTCTGATTTTCAAGGGCGAACCTTCAAGGGATTTAACACCGGACGAAATTGCTAGTATCAATACCGGTACAATACAAAATATTGGAAGAGAACTTTATACTAATTATATAATACCTTTTGAAGCAGCCGGATTTTTATTGTTGGCAGCTACAATCGGTGCTATTGTTTTAGCAAAGAAAAAATTTGAGTGACCTTGCCCTCTGTCTCTCCTTTCCGCTTCAAATAGCGAGGCGAGCTAAGGAGGGGGAATTAAAGGGGGAGGTTGTTGGAGAAATGTATGTCATCAATACCAATGGAATATTATTTAATACTCAGTGCATTTATGTTTGCTGTTGGTGTTACCGGTGTACTGATTCGCAGAAACGCAATTGTAGTTTTTATGTGCATTGAGTTGATGTTAAACGCAGCAAATTTAACATTGGTTACTTTTTCGTCTTATATGGGTAACCCGGCTGGACAAATTTTTGTTTTCTTTGTTATGACGGTAGCTGCCGCTGAAGCTGCTGTCGGATTAGCGATAATCATTGCCATCTTTAGAAATAAATTAACTGTTAATATTGACGAAATAAATATCTTCAAGTGGTAATAACCCGATGATAAATTACATTTACTTAACAGTTCTGCTTCCATTACTTGGTTTTTTGATCAACGGATTATTAGGATCAAAAATTAAAAACGAAAAAGTTATTGGAATTATTGGAAGCTCGACTGCTGGTCTCGGTTTTGTTGTTTCACTTTTTGCCTTGATAGAAACAATTGGTTTACCGGTTGAAAATAGAAGCAACACTGTTGAATTATTTTCATGGTTAAGTGTTGCCGGGCTTGAAATAAAATTTGCATACCTTGTTGACCAGCTTTCACTAACAATGTCGCTTATAGTTACCGGTGTTGGATTTTTGATCCATGTATATTCAATCGGTTATATGCATGGCGATAAAGGTTACTGGAGGTTTTTTGCATATCTAAACCTTTTCATCTTTGCAATGATGAATTTGGTTCTTGGTGATAATTTTGTTGTATTATTTTTAGGATGGGAAGGCGTTGGTCTCTGTTCATATTTGTTGATTGGCTTTTGGTACGATAGAAAATTTGAAAAGGGTACAGTTCCTGAAGCGGCAAAAAAAGCGTTTGTTGTTAATCGGATCGGGGACTTCGGATTTTTACTCGGGATGTTCTTGATCTATTTTACCTTTGATTCATTAAATTTCAAAGAAGTTTTTGCAAAAGCAGCATCTTTACCGATACCCGAAGCTACATTTGGTCTGATTGCAGTTTTTCTGTTTATTGGTGCAACCGGTAAATCTGCACAGATACCGTTATTTGTATGGCTGCCCGATGCAATGGCCGGTCCTACGCCGGTATCGGCATTGATACATGCTGCTACAATGGTTACAGCCGGTGTTTACATGGTTTCGCGTACATCAATTATTTTTGCCTCTGCACCAACAGTAATGATGATAGTTGCTGTAATCGGTTTGCTCACTGCATTGATGGCGGCAACAATCGGGCTTGTACAAAATGATATTAAAAAGGTTTTAGCATACTCAACGGTAAGTCAACTAGGTTATATGTTTTTGGCTGCCGGGGTTGGCGCGTTTAGTGCTTCGATATTTCATGTTATGACTCACGCATTCTTCAAAGCATTACTTTTTCTTGGTGCCGGTTCTGTAATTCACGGTATGCACGATGAACAAAATATTCAAAAGTACGGCGGCTTAAAAAAGTATATGCCGAAAACTTATGCAACATTTTTAGTTGCAACTCTTGCAATTACCGGTGTACCGGGTCTTTCCGGATTTTTCAGCAAAGATGAAATTTTGTGGTACTCTTTCGCTAACGGTGGATTTTTATTCTGGCTGATTGGTGTTGTTACTGCGATGATGACAGCATTTTACATGTTCAGACTTTTATCATTAACATTTTACGGAAATGAAAGATTCTCCTCCATAGGCGGATCCGCCTCAGGCGGAAATCATCATCACGCATATCCTCATGAATCACCGGCAGTAATGACTATTCCTTTAATTATTTTAGCTCTACTTTCGGTAGTAGGCGGATATATAGGAATCCCCGAAGTGTTCTCTGGTGAGCATGGAAATGTTTTCCATAATTGGTTGGAACCGGTCTATGCACCGGCAATGGAGAAACTTGCGTTCTTTGGTTATCATACTCACTTCCAGGAAATTTTATTGATGGTTATATCGGTTATTCTTGCGCTTTCTGCTATCTACTTTGCACTGCATGTCTATACAAAGAAACCGAATATTGCAGTAAAGATTTCTGAAAAGTTTAAAGGCGCATATAATCTGCTTCTTAATAAATATTTTGTTGATGAAATTTACGAAGCTGCTGTTGTTCAGCCGATTCAAAAAGGATCGGAAAAAGTTTTGTGGAAGTTTGCCGATAATTTAATCATCGATGGAATGGTGAATGGAATTGCTAACTTGATTGGCAAAGGTTCCGCAGTAATTCGCAAAATGCAAACCGGTGTTGCACAATTTTATGCCGTTGTGATGATGTTTGGAATTGCTCTAGTACTCTTGTGGATAATTTTATCGCTCTAATTTTTTGTAATAAAAAATAATTGAGATTCTTCTCCCGCTTTGCGGGATCAGAATTAGAAAATATGGAACAAAATTTACTTTTAACATATCTACTTCTCACGCCGATTATCGGAAGCGTCCTTGTTCTATTTTTCAAACAAGAACAAATTAAACTAATTAGATGGTTTGCACTCTTTGTTTCATTAATTGCATTTATAATATCGTTAATAGTTTATTTTGGTTTTGATAGATCCAACGCCCAATTCCAGTTTGTGCATAATATCCTTTGGATTGAAAGTCTAAACATCAGCTACAATGTGGGTGTTGATGGTATCTCACTGCTGTTGGTATTACTTACCACTTTCTTAACACCGCTTACATTCCTTTCAACATGGAATGCTATCGAAAAAAATATTAAGATGTTCACATTCTCGATGCTCTTCTTAGAAGCCGGAATGCTTGGTGTGTTTATCACGCTCGATATTTTCTTATTCTACATTTTCTGGGAAGCAATGCTTATTCCTATGTACTTCATAATTGGTATTTGGGGTGGTGAAAGAAGAATCTACGCATCAATAAAATTTTTCATCTACACAATGGTCGGCAGTTTGCTGATGCTTGTTGCAATCATCTGGCTTGCTGTTTATGCTTCCGATGTTACCGGGAAATTTACTACAAATCTGCTTGAGCTGTATAAAGTCGGCCCAACAATACCGCATCAAATTCAGGGCTGGATGTTTGGCGCATTTTTCTTGAGCTTCGCAATAAAAGTCCCGTTGTTTCCATTGCATACCTGGTTACCCGATGCACACGTAGAAGCACCAACAGCCGGTTCTGTAATTCTTGCCGGTGTTTTACTTAAAATGGGTACTTATGGAATCTTAAGATTTTGTTTACCACTGTTTCCGCAATCTTCTGTCGAGTTTGCGCCGCTCATTTCAGTACTAGCAATTATTGGAATTATTTACGGTGCATTGGTTTCGATGGTACAAACAGATATGAAAAAGCTTGTTGCCTATTCTTCTGTATCCCACTTAGGATTTGTTGTCCTCGGTACATTCGCAATGACGATGGAATCAGTTCAAGGTGCTGTGATACAAATGATCAATCATGGATTATCAACCGGTGCACTCTTCCTTTTAGTTGGAATAATTTACGAACGTACTCACAGAAGGGATATTGCATACTACGGAGGAATAGCTAAGTTAGTTCCGCTCTATTCAATAGCTTTGATGATTGCTTCGTTATCATCCGTCGGTTTGCCGGGATTAAATGGTTTTATAGGTGAGTTTTTAATTTTATTAGGTT
>DYJK01000189.1:0-3137 GCA_020723165.1 Melioribacter roseus
GAGAATTGTACAACATCAGAAAATATATAGAACAAAATCCATTGAAATGGGAATTGGAAAAAGACACTACAGAAAATATTTTTGATATGTAAATATCCTTGTTGCTTGATATTCCATTAAGCTTATCGGCATTTGTAGATGAGCATTACGCGCATCTTTGATTTTGCAGTAAGACTCAGAGAAAGGACTTTTAGAATTATGTAATAGATTGTATTGCAAAAATAAAATTCGGCTTTAACATTCATAATACAGATATGAAAAAATATGTAGTACTTACACTCTTTCTTTTTATAAAAATCTCCGCACAAAATTTTTCAGGCGGATTTAATTTTTATCTCCCTTCTTCCGATACAACAACACAAAAGTTTTTGCCCAACTTTCCAATCGTACCGATTAACGATAACGATTTTATTTCAATCGATGCGGAAGGACATTTTGTTCGCAATGGGAACAGAATAAAATTTTGGGGAACGAACTTTGTCGCCGATGCGGCATTCCCACCGAAAAATATTTCAACATTGCTTGCTGGCAGATTGAGAAAATTCGGATTCAATCTTGTGCGTTTCCATCATCTCGATAACCCGTGGTCTGACAAAAGTTTGCTCGGCAAAACATCCACGCGCGAACTCGATCCAACATATCTCGATCTTCTCGAAAATATAATTGCACGCTTGAAAGAGAACGGAATTTACATCAACATGAATTTGCATGTGTCGCGAACATTCGGACAGTTTGATCAAGTTGCAGATTACGATTCTCTTCCCGAATTCGGCAAAGGTGTAAATTATTTTGACCCGTACATAAAAAGTCTGCACAAAGAATATGCGCGGCAGCTTCTCACGCATGTAAACCCGTACACCGGCAAGGCTCTTGTTGATGACCCCGTGATGGCAATGGTTGAAATAACAAACGAGAATTCTCTCTATCGTTTTTGGAGAGATAATCAGTTAAAGCCGATTAATGACGGCGGAGTACTTCCGTTCCGATATTCACGAATGCTTGATAGTTTATGGAATGAATTTCTTTTGAATAAATATGAAACAACACAAAATCTTGTTGAAGCCTGGAATAAAAATCTTCTGCCGGCCGGTTTGAACGAACAAATTAAAAACGGAGACTTTGAAAAAAATAATCCGAAAAATTTTTGGGTGCTTGAAGAACATAACAACGCAGATGCAGATACACTTCGCGATAACTCGACATCAAACAACGGCGGTTACAGTTTTAAGGTAACAGTTAAAAATGCAACCGGAACAGATTGGCATATTCAATACAAACAGCCGTCGCTGAAAATAAAAAAAGATTCGACGTACACAGTCGGCTTTGCTGCGCGTTCGGATGAAGAAAGAAGTATCGGCGTTAGCGTGATGAATGATCAATCGCCGTGGAACGGATATGCGTGGAATACAATTGGGCTGACAAACGAATGGAAAGTTTACACTTTCAGCTTCAAAGCACCGGAAGATAATTCCAACACGCGGCTTTCGTTTTCGCTCGGCAAAACAACTGCGATTTACTGGTTTGACGATATCAGTTTTACAAATGCCGGTTCTGCCGGACTCGAAAACGATGAATCGCTTGAACAAAAAACAATTGCACGAATTGATTATTCGGGTTGTGTTGGTTACACCGCAGAACGTGTAAAAGATATTTCGGAGTTCTACATAAATCTTCAAAGAAATTTTTTCAGTGAGATGAAAAATTATTTGAAAGACACACTCGGTATAAAAGTTTCTATTGTTGGAACAAACTGGAATGTTGGTCCGGCTGATTTAGCCTCGATGTCCGATGCGGATTACATTGATAATCATGCTTACTGGGATCATCCGCAATTTCCAAATGAGCCGTGGTCATCAACAGACTGGCTGGTTAACAACACGCAAATGGTTAGAGATGCAAACGGCGGAACAATTCCCGATTTGTTTGCCGGTGTTCCGATGAAAGGAAAACCTTTTACAATCAGTGAATATAACCATGCATTTCCGAATCGTTATCAAGTGGAATCAATTTTATTTTCCACCGGTTATTCTTCTTTCAATGATGCAGATGCATTAATGTATTTTGCTTACGATGAATCTTATCAATGGGAAAAAGATTTTGTCGATGGTTATTTCAGCATCAATAGAAATTCCGTTTACATGTCCTTTTTCCCAACTGCCGCTTATGTTTTTAGAAACGGGTTGATGAAACCGTCGGTTAATCCGATTACAATTAATTATAAGATTGATACGCTTTACAGTCTTCCTAAACATGACGGCTCCGGCTGGCAAGGTCCTTCATTTTATGATAAAAAGATTTCGCTCAGAAATTCTATTAAAACAGAAAATTACTTTTCTGAATCAACAACAAATTTTGATCAGCTTCCGCTAGCACCTTCAAATCCATTTGTTACCGATACCGAAGAAATTGTCTGGAATAATTCCGAAGGCACATTTTCAATCGTCTCGGATAAATTCAACGGCATCACCGGATTTTTATCCAACTTCAAAGGTGAAAGAGTTGGTGAGATGTTTATCTCGGATTTTAAGGAAGGAGATTTCGGAACAGTTACGTGGCTTTCGTTAACAAATCTTCCGCTCGGCTCAACAGATTATTCGCTCATTACAATCGGTTCGCGAATTCAAAACACAAATATGATTTGGAATTCCAATAACACATCGGTAAATAATAATTGGGGCAGAAATCCTACACAAATTTATCCGATCAGTATAAAACTTGATCTTGCAATTTATGCAGACTCAATTAGGATTTATCCACTAGATAATAAAGGGAAAGAAAACGAATCAACTTCGTTTGTGGTGAAACCATTTACTGTAAATCATTTTTTAGTAGAACTTGATCAAAGCGTGCATAAAACATTGTGGTTTGGAATAAAGCGGTACGGGGATCAAATATTACCCGGTGTTGAAGAAGAAGTGGAATTGCCGAATGAATTTAGACTCGAGCAGAATTATCCGAATCCGTTTAACCCGGCAACGACAATAGAGTATGTTATATCAAACGTAGAGACACGCCGCGGCGCGTCTCCCCAACATGTTACGTTAAAAATTTATGACATTCTCGGTAGAGAAGTAGCAACACTTGTAAATGAACAACAGATGCCAGGAAAATATTCCGTGCAATTTAATGTAAAGACG
>DYJK01000189.1:3147-5256 GCA_020723165.1 Melioribacter roseus
GCGCCATTCCGCCGGAGGCGGAGCGTCTCTACCAAGCGGCATTTATTTCTATAAACTTACAGCCGGAGAATTTACAGCGGTAAAAAAATTACTGCTCGTAAAGTGATTTTATAATACTCGCCGATTGAAATTTATTAAGGTATATCATAACCTTTAGCTGCAATCCAGATTTTGAACCAATCTTCTCGCGAAAGTTTTACGTCTAAACCTTTCATTGCAGATTTTATGCGGTCAATTTTTCCGGTGCCGAGCACAACAACAAAATTTACCGGGTGAACCAATAACCACGCTGTTGCAATTGCATCTATTCCAACATTGTATTTCTCTGCGAGTTCGTGAAGAACATTTCTAACGCGATTTGCTTGCTCGCTCTGTTCCGAGAAAATTCTTCCGCCGGCAAACGGGGACCATACCATCGGAACGATTTTATGTTCTTGCAAAAAATCTATACTGCCGTTATCGAAATGTTCGTGGCATAAAACAGAAACTTCAATTTGGTTTGTTACCAAAGGAAAATCGAGCCGTGACTGCAAAAATCTGAATTGATGAGGAAGGAAATTCGATACGCCGAAATTCAAAACCTTTCCCGATTTGTTTAATTGATAAAACGCTTCTGCTGTTTCGTCTGCATTCATCAATGGATCGGGACGGTGAATCAACAGAACATCGAGATAGTCGGTCGCAAGATTTTGTAATGAATTTTCTGCCGATTGAATGATGTGTTCCTTTCTCGTATCGTAAATATGCATTGTATGTTCGGGAAATCTAGGCGAAGTAATTTTTATTCCGCACTTGGTTACAATCTGCAATTTATTTCTGAGCGAATGATTTTCGCGCAAAACATTTCCGAACAGAGCTTCGCATTCATATTGTCCGTAAATATCTGCGTGATCAAAAGTAGTAATCCCGAGTTCGATTGACTGCGTTATTAAATTTTCTATTTCCTTGGTGGAGTATTTCCACTCAAGTGCACGCCAAAAACCGAGTGTAATTTTTGATAAGCTGAATTCCATTTACTCTCCTTGTCTGTTAATTCTGAGTCCCGTTCTGAGCGGTTCGACTGAGACCTCTACGAGCTCCGTCGAGTCGCTCGCAGAAGACTTGTCGAAGAGTGGGACGAAGAATCTCTATTATTTTCTTGCACGAAACCTATTTTGTCTTTGTAGAAACCAGCCGGGTGTTAATGGTTTCTTACTTATTATTTAAACCCGGCATAAATATGCCAACCCATCCGCCTCCGGGTGCAAGTTTAATTTTCAATCTCTGATTTTTGTCCATCTGCAGATTAGTAATGTTGTAATCTTCCGCATACCTATCGGCGTTAATTCCATCCTCACAAATTTGAACGTTGTATTTGATATCATCAAGAAATTTTAGATCAATTTCAAACTCTCGCGGAGCCCAATCGGTCATTGCGGCAACGTACCATGTATTGTTATTTCTGCGAGCAGTAATAATGTAATCACCGACTTTCCCATCAAGACAAATTGTTTCATCCCATGTTGTAGGAATGCTTGTAATAAATTCTGTGAATTCCGGCTCTCGCAGATAATCCGAATGATTCCCGGCGAGATATTGGAGAGGGTTTTCATAAACAACATAAATAGCCGCTTGTTGCGCACGTGTGCCCTGATTCATTGGTTGTTCAAAAATTGCACGGAAATCTTTTTGCTGTGCGTTACTCATTGAACCACCTTCAAAATCCATCGGTCCGGCTGTCATTCGTATGAATGGGATAGCAGTCATGTGATCGGGAGTTACACTTTCACTCCACATATTGAATTCGTGACCGAGCACGCCTTCACGCGTAATTAAATTTGGATAAGAGCGTTGTAAACCGGTAGGTTTGAATGCGCCGTGAAAATTTACAAGTAATTTTCTTTTGGCAGATTCTTCCGCAACACGTTTGTAAAAGTTTATCATCTTTTGGTCATCGCGGTCCATAAAATCGGTCATAAATCCTTTCACACCGAGTTGAGCAAACCAATCGAGCGCTTCTTCCATTTGTTTATCGAGTGTACTCGAGAGAGTCCACAAAATTATTCCAATATTTTTTTCTTTTGCATAATTGATCACTTCAACAAGATTTAAGTCGGGATTTACTTTGAA
>DYJK01000190.1 GCA_020723165.1 Melioribacter roseus
GGAATCAATTGGAATAAACAAATTAGCGGAATATCGGAGGATCTTCATTCCACTTTTTTTATTGATATGAGTATTGGCTGGGCAGTAGGAAAATCGGGGGCAATTCTAAAAACAACTAATGGAGGTAAGGATTGGATAAGGCAATCGAGTGGTTTAACAAATAGGCTATCAGAAATATATTTTATCAATTCCAATGTTGGCTGGGCAGTAGGATCATCGGGTACAATTCTTAAGACTACCAATTCAGGTATTAATTGGGATATAATTACAAACACAACGATAAATAATTTAACCTCAGTTTTTTTTATTGATAAAAATATTGGCTGGACAGTAGGAGAAAATATTGTTTTGAGAAGTACAGATGGTGGGGAAAGTTGGACCGGACAAGGCATCGAATCGTGTTACCTTGTTTCTGTCAAATTTATTGATGAAAATACTGGCTGGGCTGTTGGATACCGGGATTATCGCTACAATTATTCAGGAATAATACTTAAAACAATTTTCGGAGGTATTTTACCTCCATTTTCTAATAGCGCTATCAAAGGTGAAATTGATTCTGCATATCAGATTTACAATAAAAACATTATTAGATAAACTAATGATGACAAAAATACTAATCAGACTATAATTTATACTACGTATAAAAAATTAAAATGGTTCTTTGATTCAAAGGAAAATATTTTATCTTACCGTCGCTAACTTTTGTGTTGCAGTAATTATCTCACTTCCCTTTTTTAGAATTACTTTGTATATATAAACTCCATTAGCAATAAGATCACCGTCCTCATCGCGCCCATCCCAATGTATGCGGTTAAAATCATAATTCAATTCGGATGAATTTTTTGTTATCTCTTTAATCATTCTTCCGGCAAGTGTAAATATCTTGATGCGAAGTTCATCCGGAATTTGCGTGAGTTTAAAAGTAAAATATGTTTCGTCCGAAAACGGGTTTGGATAATTATAAACATTTAACAGTTCGGTTTTGCTGGATACAACAAATGTTTTAGAATATTCTACCGCCTCCATTTCAGAATTATACATATTTCTTGCAGTGACTTTAAGCTCATAATTCCCATCGCTTAGATGCGGATTATAATTTATAACAAATTTAGGATTAGTCGGCGAAAAGTTATAGTTGAGATGAGAATTGTTTACATAATTTAACCGCGTATCATTCAAAAAAATATCTACTGCTGTTGTATCAACAATAGGAAGAATCGATTCATCTGATAATTCAATTTTTATATCCGGATCGGCAGAAATATAATCGCCATCCAAAACGTCTGTGTCATCGATCTTAACATTCAGAATCGGCTCATCATTATTCATCTTTACATATACCGGAATTTCATAAAAATTATTATCCTCAAAAAATTCGGTAATATTATTTGGCTGATCCACATTAATTTCCAATTTAATATTGCCCGTTATATTATTCGTCTTATATTGCCATGATAATTTTTTGTTGCTGCCCGGTTGGATTGAATCAATAGTTGTAGTAAAGAGCTTTTCATACTTTGTTTGTGGTGTTATCAAATCGACAGTAAGGTTAACATTCTTGGCAGTTACGTAACCGGCATTAATCAGAAGGAAAGATAAACTAATATCTTCCCCTTCTTCCAACGTATCTTTTTCAACTGCTACAGTTTGATAGTTCAATACTAATTCGGATGGCTGTTCATAATCAACTTCAATCGAATTTAGAAAAGGCTGATCAACAGAAATATCCTCACCTTCTACAATCAATTTTAAGCGCGTGTAAAGATCAGCATCAATCCCGGTTAGGTCTGAGTTACTTCTGTTATAAGTTACAAGTGTATCAACTTCATTATTATTCTTTATCCCAAGGGGCGTAACTTTGAACGACGAATTTTCATCTATAGAAATATTAACCGATCTCCATTTCTTAGCCAGACCGACTGTTGTCGTTATCAATTTTACATTCTGATTATCTTTGTGAATTGTATGATTAGCATGAACTCTCCCATTAAAAGGATTTGAAACAGCTTCATCATACGTACCGGGAACCGCTCCTTTCTTACCAATAAATGCCCATGAACCGCGGAATACAATTTGGTCTACATATTGGCTTCCATATTCTTTCAACTTTGATCTAAGCGCACTATTAGTTATCCGGCCCTCATCTGAAATTGCAATCGCTATTAAATATTTTGATGAGAGTGTATCAAGGAAATTTAAATATTGATTTGGGATATCTCCGCCGGCATAGATATCAAAACGCTGGTATGAAACAAATTTTAAATTGCTTTCCTCAAAAACGGTAACGTGATGACCGCGCAAAGTATTTTCAGGAATATAATTCTGTCCGTTCACCTCAATCAATGCAGTATTGCCGTCGTGAAATCCGGCAGATAACACGCTCAAACGAAGTGTATCCTTTTTCGCGAATAAACTATCCCTAATTATTGTAAGATTGGTTAATCCTGATTTTGCAAAAGTTAAACTGTCACTCATCAAATATTTATTTGTACCGCCTAAAACAAACGATGTTGTTTGTGAATACTCATTACTATTTTCAAGTTTCGTCCGGAGCCACACACGTTTATTTTGATACTTGCTGCTTAAATTAATCGGTGTGAATACTGTATCGATCCCGTAATACGCAGATTCAGAGTTATCAAATGAAAAGTTATCTGCTGTTTCAACAATCATTGAGTTAGTGCCCGGATCATTTGTAGGTGAAAGAAGAACGATCGGATTTTTTAACTCTGCTTCATCTTTATAAGCAGCCAATACTTTAATTGTGCTGCTTGCAACGTTAAACTCAAAAGTAATTGTATTATCATCTTCATAAATCTCATCAATCGTATTATCGCGGTCTAAAGTAATAGTAACTGTATGTCTGCCGGGCAAATCTTTTATGGCTAAGTTGAAAATCAACGAATCCTTGAATTGAGGAACAGCAATATTGCTAAACTTAATTGTTTCGTTAGTTCTAAGATAAATTTTAAAAGTGGTTGATTAATTAGCAATTTGTATATTCTTCTCTTCACATGGTTTTAATAACTCTTTAACCTGACTGAAAGAATTTTTGGTGTCTAGCCATTGTTTAATACTATCTTGTTCAATTACCACTGGCATTCTCGATTTGTAAGGTTCGATAACTTTATTAGAAACAGTTGTGATCATAGTACAAGTAAGCTGATCTTTCCATACTGAATAAATCGAAGCTATAAACAACAGTTTTTTTTGTGTATGAACAAATCTAATCGGTTCGAAGAAGGCACTCGCAAGTATAATACATCTATTATTCAAGTAGTTTTTGAATGATGGTTTTTCAAACATAGTTTCAGAGCGAGCGTTTGCTGTACGGTAACCGAGTTTTTTAGCTACTGTTTCATCTTTAATCCAACTAGGAAGTAAACCCCAGCGCATCATGGTAATTATCATTTTATCATTGTCTTTCATCAATACCGGAATTAATTCCATAGGCCTATGATTGACGCTTTGTGAATGGTGATCAAGAAATAACTGAGTAGGAAAAGCAAATGGAATTTCTTCAAGCATAATATCTGTGTCTAAAGTGGCTACTCTATAACACATTAGAAATCCTCTTCTGTAATAAGTTTTATCACTTTTTTTAACTGACTTAGGCGATAGTCTAAATTTTTACTGCATTCCTCAATTTCGAAGCGTTGAGGATCATATCTCCAAATGAGGTGATTACTGTTGAATAATTCTTTTACGCTTTTAGTACAATTCTCAGACTTATCGATATAAATAGGACCATACTTATTATAAATAACATAGATGCCACGAATTTGATCTGTGAGTTTTGTAATTCCATACTTGTTAAAATAACCGGTTCTGGTGTGTTTAAGCATTGAATAAAGATTTGTTAAAGGGTAATTAATTGCTATAAAATATATGAAAAAAAACTCTTCGGCGATTGATTATAATGAATTTTGGATTATTAGTTGTTAAGTTTCGAAAGGAATTATAAGGTTAATAGAATTTTCAAACAATTTATCATTTTTTCTCACACTAAGTGGAGGTCACAATGTTAAAAAGTGTACTGATTCATTTAGTTTTATTTACAATTCTCTTTCACAGCAGCATCAATTCTCAGACAGTGTATATCACTAAAACTGGTAAAAAGTATCATACTCAAGATTGCAGTTATCTGAGAAATAGTTCATATAATATCGAATTAAAAGATGCAATAGAAAAGGGCTATTCACCATGCTCAAGATGCAAACCTCAAGTTATCAGCAACAGTAATAATTCAGCAACTACAACAACTGTAACACAAAAAAAATCGACTTCTAAAGAAGTAAACATTTCAAAGAGATGTGCTGCTATTACTAAAAAAGGAACGCAATGTAAACGGACTGCACAAAAGGGTTCTAATTATTGTTGGCAACATAATCGGTAAGGAGTATAGATGAAAAAATATTTTTTAATTACAATATTATTTGTTCTCCTTATTCCTTTCACGAGCTGTGATAATTCAACAGAACCAAGTGAAGGAGTTAGAATTGGCGCAGTATGCAAAGATGGTTCAACAACAGATGCAACGGGTCAAGGTGCTTGCTCACACCATGGTGGTGTTGATCACTGGATATACAGATAGAATTACAGACATGACGTTGAATAAGCTTCTTCTATTTTTATTATTAATTGTATCATCATCAATCGATATAATTATTCCTCAGAATCTTTCTCAGTGTTATCCACAAGATGACTCGACCAAATATTTACTCAGCCCGACAACATTGAATTATTATCTTGATTTCAATATTGAGAATGAATCATTAATTAATGTTACTTTAAATAAAAAAAATATTTATAAGACATTAGTTAATGAGTTTATCACTAAAGGAATCATTATTGATACAACATACTCAATAAAAAACTTGAAACAAGGATATATTAGCATAAAACTAGAATTCAAGGAACAAGATAAAAATGACACTCTAACTTTCCCATATATTATTAACTTTAATGTTTCACTGAATGCTGCAGAGATAAAAAATGTAGATACAACTTATTTCTTGGCCAATTTAAATAATGAAAGAATGACTGTCCGGAGTGCAATAGAATTCGTTAATGATGTTTTTTTAATTGACCATCTCAACAAACTAGTTTATCATTTTCTTAACAACACATTGGAATACATTAAAAAAA
>DYJK01000022.1 GCA_020723165.1 Melioribacter roseus
CATCAGTTCTCCGGCTCTTTCATTAAATGTTCCGATCAACTGCTTTTTTGTACGTGCCGGATTCGTGAGCGGTCCCAAAATATTAAACACGGTTTTCATTCCGAGTTCACTCCTCACCGGTGCTGCATACTTCATCGCCGGATGATAAATCGGTGCAAACAAAAATGCGATGCCGATTTCATTCAATGCTTTCCCGGATTGTTCCGGCGTGAGTGAAATATTTATTCCGAGTTCTTTCAAAACGTCGGCACTGCCGGAACTGCTTGATACCGCGCGGTTACCGTGCTTTGCAACTTTGATTCCGCAAGCCGCAACAAATGCCGCCGCCGTAGAAATATTAAATGTTCCGCTTGCATCTCCGCCGGTTCCGCAAACATCAATTACATTTTCATCATCGCATTTTATTTTAATCGATTTGTCGCGCATCGCTTTTGCAAATCCGGCAACTTCTTCCGCTGTTTCGCCTTTTGATTTCAACGCAATCAGAAGCGCGGCAATTTGCGAATTATTTACTTCACCGCTCATCACGTAATTCATCACTTGATATGCTTCATCAATCGTCAGGTTTTCTCGTTCAATTATTTTTGCAATGAATTGTTTTATCATAACGCTAACCAATTTTTTATCAAACTTTCCCCTTGCGGAGTTAAAACAGATTCCGGATGAAATTGAATTCCTTCAATTGGAAAATTTTTATGACGCACTCCCATTATCACACCGTCCTCGGTTTCTGCGGTAATTGTTAAATCCGCCGGGCAAGAATTCCGGTCAATCACAAGTGAATGATACCTTCCGGCTTGAAATTTTTGCGGAAGTCCTTTGTAAATTTTTTCTCCGTCATGAATTATTTCGGAGGTTTTGCCGTGCATCAGAAAAGGTGCCTTCACAACTTTTCCGCCGAAAGAAATTCCAATTCCTTGATGCCCCAAACAAACTCCGAGCACGGGAATTTTTTTGCCGCACTCTTTAATTACTTCGAGAGATATTTTTGAATCTTCCGGTCTGCCGGGTCCGGGCGAAACAAAAATTTTATCCGGCTTAATCAAATCAATTTCTTCGAGCGATGTTCTATCATTTCTGCGCACCGCAACATCGTTCGTTAATTTACCGATCAACTGAACGAGATTGAAAGTAAACGAATCGTAATTATCAATAACTAATACTTTCATCAATCACCTCTGCATAATTTAATGCGTTGATTAACACAGCCGATTTGTTGTTGATTTCTTTCAGTTCGAGTTCCGGTTTGCTATCCGCAACAATACCGGCGCCGGCTTGCCAAAATATTTTTTCGTCTTTGGCAAACAATGTTCGGATTGCGATGCACATATCGAGGTTGCCGCTGAAATCGATGTAACCGACAGCACCGGCGTAAACTCCTCTCCGTAAATTTTCATATCCGTTCAATAATTGAATTGCGCGAATCTTCGGTGCACCGGTAACAGTGCCGGCTGGAAAACTTGCTTTCAACGCATCGATGCAGTTTGTTCCGTCGAGCAGATCGCCTTCAACACGCGAAACAATGTGCATCACGTGGGAAAATTTATGCACGTTCATTGTTTCCGTTACTTCAACACTTCCGAATTTGCAAACTCTTCCGAGATCGTTCCGCGCGAGATCAACAAGCATTACATGTTCTGCAGTTTCTTTCGGGTCATTCATCAACTCATTTTCAATCTTTTGATCTTCGGCTGAATTTTTGCCGCGTCTGCGTGTACCGGCAATAGGCAAAATTGTTGCGCGTTTGTTTTTCACTTTCAGCAAGTCTTCGGGTGATGTTCCGATTACTACAAAATCATTTTCATTTTTAGCGGAAGAACTTACAAGTTCCATGTAGTACATGTACGGCGAAGGATTGATAATTCGAAGTGCGCGGTACACATTCAAAAGATCGCCGCTGTATGTAGTTGAGAATCGTTTCGAAAGCACAATTTGAAAAACATCGCCTTCGAGAATATTTGTTTTACATTTTTCGACGAATTCAAAAAACTTTTCTTTATCGAATCCGTTATTAAAATCTTTCGACGCGGAAAATTTCAGCTCACAATTCAGCGGTTCGCTAAGTTCTTTGCGAAGTTCATGCAATTTTTCTTTTGCTTGTTTGTATGCCGCTTCGGGAATCGTATCCGCATCAATCGTAACATTCTCAATCAAAATTATTTGGTGTTTGTAATGATCGAATGCAATTAACGTATCGTAAATGCCGAATATCGAATCGGGAATCTGCAAATTATTTTCGCCGGTGAATTGAATTACATCTTCAATCAGAGAAACATTTTCATAACCGAGATAACCAACAATACCGCCGGTGAAATCCGGCAGTTCGTCAATCTTTGCATCTTTGTATTTGGAAATTTCTTCGGCGAGGTAATCAAAAATATTTTTTTCAATTGTTGTGGTTTTCCCTTTTTCGACAATCGTTAATTGTGTACCAACGTTCGTAAAAATTTTAGATGGATTTTTACTGATGAACGAATAACGCGCAAGTCGTCCGATCCCTTCTACCGATTCAAAAAGAAAACTATTCGAGTTTTTCTCACTGATCTTCAAATAAGCAAGCACCGGCGTCAAAAGATCGGCGGTTATCTTTTCATAAACCGGAATCTTATTGTAAGTTTTTGATAATTCTAAAAATGTTTTGAAATCCATTTCGTCCTCAATTTCTCTTTTGCAAGAGATTCATTTAAAACAAAAAACCCTTCCCGGTGAATCCAAGAAGGGTCTGCAAACTTCTATTTTAATTATCCTAATTCACCGGGGTTGCGTATTTCTCCGTATACCACCACCAAAACCATGTTGTGGTAAAATTAGTATAATATGTTGCGTTGTTCATTTTCATTTGCTGCAAAGATATATTTTCAAACGGCTTGTTGTCAAGTAAAAACTTCAATTACTACAAAAAATTTTCGTAAAAAATAACCACGGCAAACACTTCTTTTGAAACTTTACAGTTAAAAAGTATATTTACTTATTAAGTAATCAAATATTGATATGCCGTTTCTAAATAAAGATAACTTTACTGATTTTTTTACCGGATCTTTCAAAAATCAATTTACCGGTAACACTATATTTCAGTATATCCAGTCAATAGATAAAGATATATTTGAAAGAGGATTAAATCTTTTAACCACCTCCAGTGATCATTTTTATTGGTCATACCCGTTTTCAAATTTTACTTTCTTTGGTATTGATGAACTGACTGATTTACAACTCGAATTAAATAATACTGATTATAATTATAATATAGTTAGGAATGACCGATCGATTGACAATTCAATAATACCATTGTTCATAGGTGGATTAAAATTTCCATTGGAAGACAAATCCAATCTATGGCAAGATTTTAAATCTAGTCATTGGTTCATACCAAGGATTCTCTTCTTAAACAACAATTTTAAATCATATCTTATTATAAATTTTACAGAAAAGGACTTATCCAATAAAGATCTTGTTAGTGATATTGATAAACTATTACAAGAAGTTAAAATAACAACCGAGAATTTTAGTAATTATGAATTATCAATTTTGGATTCATCTTCTTTTGAAGAATGGAAACAATCGGTAAATAAATCTTTAGAATTAATTTCGACCGGATCAATATTAAAAGTTGTAATTGCAAGAAAACTAACTGCTCTGTTTTCGACTTCACAATCGATTGTAGGTATTGTCAAAACGCTTGAAGAACAATACCCTGAATGTTATACTTTTTCATATAAGAGAAGTAACTCCATCTTCTTCGGTTCAACACCGGAAAAATTACTGAATGTAAACAAAGACATAATAGAAACAGAGGCACTTGCCGGTTCAATTAAACGTGGTAAGGATTTTTGGGAAGATGAAATTCTTTCCTCGCAGCTGATTAACAATCCCAAAGATATCGAAGAACACAAAAGCGTTTTGGATTTTATTACTACAATACTTAGAGAATATTGCATCGAGATCAATTACGAAAAAAAACCACTGATAAAAAAACTTAAAAACATTCTTCATATCTGGACCCCAATCATAGCAAAATTGAAGGATGAGAAATCGATCTTTCAAATCATCGAAAAAATTTATCCCACTCCGGCAGTCTGCGGTTTTCCAAAAGAAAAAGCATTAACAGTTATTGATGAACTTGAAAATTTTGACCGCGGTATGTATGCCGGTTTGATCGGCTGGTTCAACAAATCATACGGAGAGTTTGCTGTGGCAATACGTTCTGCACTTATCAAAGATAAAAAATTACATGCCTTTGCCGGGTGTGGCATTGTCAATGGCTCCACAGCAGAAAGTGAATTCTTAGAAACCGAACTTAAATTCAAACCGATTTTATCTCTCTTTGAAAATGAAATTATCAGTCAATCGTAATACTGTTTGGTGCGATCTGTTTGTTGAAGAACTTTACCGGAATGGCGTAAGGTACGTTTGTATTTCGCCCGGTTCGCGGAGTACCCCTTTAACATTGGCTTTTGCCCAGCATCCAGGAATTAAAACTTATGTTATTGTTGATGAAAGGTCTTCCGGCTTTTTCGCATTAGGCATTGCAAAAAAAACCGGATCACCGGTTGCTGTTGTTACAACTTCGGGCACAGCCGTAGCTGAAATTTACCCTTCGATTATAGAAGCATATTATCAACGTATCCCTCTAATAATTTGTACTGCGGATAGACCGCCGCATTTAAGAATGCGAGGTGCTAATCAAACAATTAACCAGGTAAATATTTTTAAAAACCAGATCCGTTTTTTTGCTGATATTGGTTTACCTGATATATCATGGAAAGGATTGAAAAATTTTAAGGGAAAAATCAATGATGGATTACAAACTGCCTTAGAAAAAAATATTGGGCCGATTCATTTCAACTTTCCGTTTGAAAAACCATTCGAGCCAGACACACCTACAGATAAGTTTGATGCTGAATTATTAAATAGATTCTCAAATTTAGATTTACAAACAACACTCAATAAAATCAAAATCGGTATTAACAGTAAAATACCCGGGATTATTGATTTAATTAATAAAAAAGAAAAAGGTATTATACTTTGCGGATATAAAGTTTATGATCCTGATTTAGTTAAAATGATTGACCGGTTATCGCATCATACCGGTTATCCAATAATCGCCGATGGTTCGTCTTCATTAAGATTTGGTACACATAACAAAGCAAGAATTGTCAATAACTTTCCGGCAATGGTTCGTTCTAAAGAATTTTTAAATAACTTCAAACCGGAAATCATCATTCAATTCGGCGGATCGCCTACTTCAAATGTTGTACTCGACTATTTCAAAAATTGTGATGCAATAAAAATTATCGTTAATAAATTTGGCGACAAAAACGACCCTTCACTTACTGCAAAGTTCTTTCTTAAAATTGATGAATTAGAATTCAGCGATATGATCATTAAACAGAAAATAAAAAGAACCAACATATGGCAAAATAGATTAAGCGAGTTAGATAAGAAGATTGAAACTGCAAAAAAATTATTCTTCAATAAAACTTCGTTCAATTTCGAGGGATCGATAGTAAAATCCTTAGTTGATATTTTACCCAATGACTGTAATCTAATGGTATCGAACAGTCTGCCGATACGTGATTTAGATTTTTTCGCATCGAGCAACAACAAAAAAATTAATCTATTTGTAAACAGAGGTGCCAGCGGTATAGATGGAATTAATTCAACGGCTCTTGGTATTGCATCATCTTCTAACAAACCTACTGTTTTATTAACCGGCGACCTAGCATTCTTTCACGATTTTAATGGTCTGCACATTTCTTACAAATATAAAATCCCCCTAATAATAATTTTAATTAACAATAATGGCGGAGGAATATTCGAATCCCTTCCAATTTCGAGGTATGGCAAGTTATTTACTGAAAATTTTGTAACGTCTTTAAATTTAGAATTTGCTAATTTCGTTAAGGCGTACAAAGGTGAATACTTTGAAGCGAAGTCTTTAAATCAATTAAAGAAGAAACTTTTTAACTCAACAAGAGTAAAAAAGCTTTCAGTGATTGAAATAAAGACCGATTCAAAAAAATCCAAAGAGATTCGAGATAAGTACTGGCAAACAGTATTAAATAAAATAAATTCCCCGGTCAATGTTATTAAAAATCGATGATTTAGAATTTAATCTTCTTCTTGATCAATCAAACCTTACGAGTAACAAATTACCCGTTCTCTTTCTTCATGGTTTTACCGGTTGTGCTGATGACTGGAAATTTATTTTAGAAAAACTGCCTACTGGATTCTACCCCCTCGCAATTGATTTAATCGGTCATGGTCAGTCGAGCAAACCTGAATCGATCGAAGCATATTCAACTTCTGCCAACTTATTACACATAAATAGAATTCTAGCAAAACTAAAAATTTCTAAAATGATTTTATGCGGATATTCGATGGGTGGAAGAGCGGCAATTTCTTTTGCATTAAAGTATCCACATAAAATATTGGCTGCTGTTTTCGAAAGCACTACCGCCGGTATAGAAGATTTTGAACAGAAAAAAGAAAGAGTTGAATTCGATCTTTTACTTGCTGATAAAATTAAATTAGAAGGTGTTGAATCGTTCCTTAATTACTGGCTTAGCACACCTATGTTTGAATCATTAAAAGATGCAACTAATGTTGACGAATTAAAGGGTAAAAGAAAAAAGAATGATGTGATCGGTCTGGCAAATTCACTAGCCGGATTCAGCAGCGGTTTGATGCCAAGCTGCTGGGATAAATTGGATCAAATCAATTTCCCGGTTTTATTAATCAGCGGTGCAAATGATTTGAAGTACACAGAAATAAATAAAAAAATGAATTCACGAATCAAAAATTCTAGACATATTATAGTTGCTAATAGCGGTCATAATGTTCACTTAGAAAAACCTGATGTTTTTAGTAAATTTGTTTCCGAATTTCTCACTTCACTTAATTAGGATTAGAAATAATGAAGTACAACTGGATCAAAGCAAAAGAGTATCAAGATATTATATATGAAAAATGGAACGGTATTGCAAAGATTACGATTAACCGTCCCGAGAAAAGAAATGCGTTCCGGCCGGAAACTACGCAAGAATTGTTTGATGCATTCACAGATGCCCGTGAAGATTCAAATGTTGGCGTAATTTTATTAACCGGAGCCGGCCCGGCTAAGGACGGTAAATATGCTTTTTGTTCCGGTGGAGATCAATCAATCCGCGGAGACAAAGGATACGTTGGCAAAGATGGTGTGCCGCGCTTGAATATACTTGATGTGCAAAAACAAATTAGAAGCATTCCCAAACCAGTTATTGCACTTGTTGCCGGTTATGCAATCGGTGGTGGACATGTTTTGCATGTTGTGTGCGATTTAACGATTGCCGCAGATAATGCAGTCTTCGGACAGACCGGGCCAAAAGTCGGAAGTTTCGACGGCGGCTTTGGTGCGAGTTACCTTGCACGTATCGTCGGGCAAAAGAAAGCACGCGAGATTTGGTATCTCTGCCGCCAATACAATGCACAAGAAGCATTTGAGATGGGGCTTGTAAACAAAATTGTTCCGGTGGAAAAACTTGAAGCTGAAGGTGTGCAATGGGCACAAGAAATTCTTGAAAAGAGTCCGCTTGCATTACGTTTACTTAAATCTGCTTTCAACGCAGAGCTTGACGGACAAGCCGGAATCCAGGAACTTGCCGGCAACGCAACTTTACTTTATTACATGAGCGATGAAGCACAAGAAGGAAGAAACGCGTACAACAAGAAACGCAAACCGGATTTTTCAAAATTTCCAAGAGTACCGTGAATAAATTCTGAGCGACTCGCCTCGCTTCGACGAGTCTCAACAATTCGGAGTGGGAGCGAATGCCAAGGGCATCCCAATGAGAGAATCTCAATGCTACCGAAGTCCGAGTATATTTTATTGTTATCCAAATTAGTGGGCTCTGTTATTATTAGGTTAGAGATTCTTCGTCCTCCGATAATTTGGAGTCCTCAGAATTAAAGAAGAATATGTCAATCGCAACCACAAATACAATTACAAAATTTGATGCATGGATTGTTGCATCGCGCCCAAAAACTTTGCTGGCAGCATTGGTGCCGGTTATTGTTGGTTCTTCAATTGCAATCAATGATAATCACTTTAAACCGATAGCGGCAATTGTTGCATTGATTTGCGCTTTACTCATTCAAATCGGGACAAATTTTGTAAACGATCTTTTTGATTTTCTTGCCGGGACCGATAAAAAAGAAAGAAGCGGTCCACAGCGTGCCGTTGCATCCGGTATTCTAACAACATCAGAAATAAAAATTGGAATCATCCTTTCATTTGGTCTCAGTTTCATTTTAGGATTATATTTAGTACATCTCGGTGGATTAGAAATTTTGCTACTTGGTGTAATTTCAATTATCGCTGGTATAGCATACACAGCGGGACCATTCCCTCTTGCATATAATGGGTTGGGAGACGTTGCTTCGTTTTTATTTTTTGGTTTAGTCGGAACTGTTGGTACATACTATGTACAAGCTCTTGAAATTTCGGCAACTTCATTTTGGGCATCTATACCAGTAGGTGCACTAATTACAAATATATTGGTTGTGAACAACTACCGTGATAGAATTGAAGATCGATCGAATGGAAAAAATACATTGGCTGTTTTAATCGGTGAACGTTTTACAAGGTTACAATATGTTTTATTTATGATCATTTCTTACTCCATATTATTTGTAGTTTACTTTACATATAAATCAAGCATCTTTGTTTTCCTTCCAATATTAAGCTTACCTCTTTCGATCAAATTGGTAAAAATGATTTATACGTTACGGGGCAAAGATTTGAACAAAACATTGGAACTTACCGCAAAACTTTCTGCTCTTTACGGACTCCTCTTTGCGATTGGTATCATAATATGATTAACATTTCAAATACTAAACACTGGTTAACAGAACAAGCAGAAAAATTCAATAACAAACCGGCAGTTTTAATTAATAATAATTCGATTACTTATTTTGAATTATACAAATCTTCGTCAAATTTAGCTTTTCATTTACTTTCGATCGGCATTGTAGAAAATGATAATGTAGCAATTCTTTGCGGAAACAATATTGAATTTATCAAAACAGTAAATGCATTGTGGCTAATCGGCGCAGTGCCGGTTCCGCTTAATACAAGAAATAATGTTGAAGAAATAGAATCTCAAATTAAACATGCGGATGTAAAATTTCTGTTAATCGAAAAATCACTATCGGAAAAATTTTCTCGATTAAGCTTAGATAAAAAAATTGTATTAAATCCAATCGAAACAATAACCGATAATCAACGACCTTTGGCTCAAATCTCAAAACTCAGAACTCAAAACTCAGGACATTCAGCACTCGTTCTTTTCACTTCCGGCAGCAGCGGAAAACCGAAAGCCGTTTTACACACATTCTCAACTTTGTATGAAAGTGTTTTAATGACAGATGGTTTATGCAATCTGGATAGCAGCGATGTTTGGCTCGCTTCGCTTCCGTTTTATCATATTGGTGGATTTATGATTTTAGTCCGTGCACTTTTGAGCGGTGCCATACTTGCATTCCCCGAATCTCTCAACCACGAAAGTATTTCAGCGGCTGTGCAAATGTATAATCCGACTCATGTTTCGATTGTATCGACTACCTTGAAACAATTTTTAGATAACGGAATAAATCCCAACGAGAACTTGCAATATCTTTTTCTCGGCGGCGGTCCGCTTAATGAAGGACTTTGCGGAGAAGCAATTGCTAAAGGATTTCCAATCACAAAAGTTTACGGTTCAACAGAAACATGTTCTATGATTTCTGCATTGTGCAAAGAAGATTTTCATAATAAACCAAATTCGGTAGGCAAACCTTTAGGCGAAACGAAAATCAAAATATTAGATGAAAACGAAAAAGAAATTTTCGGTTCTGTTGGTGAAATTGCCGTACAAAGTAAAACCTTGCTAAAAGTTTATTACAATGATGAAAAAGAAACAGAAAAAAAATTTATAAACGGATTTTACCGCACCGGCGATTTAGGATGGATTGATAATGACAGTTTTCTATTTGTTCAATCGAGAAAGGAAGATATTATTATAAGCGGCGGAGAAAATATTTCAACAAAAGAAGTTGAAGAGGCAATAAAAACTTGTAAAGGTGTACACGATACGTTTGTTTTTGGAATGAAAGACGAAACATGGGGCGAAGCTGTTTATGCAGTTATTTCATGCGGTGAAGATGTAACTGAACGGACAATTATCAAACACTTGCGGAAAAGTGTTGGTGCTTATAAAATTCCAAAAAAAATTTTTTTTCTAGAAAAAATACCCCGTTCAGAACTTGGGAAAGTTAACAAGGAAGAACTTTTTAACCTCCTTAGCCTAAATGTTCATTAAGTTTTTTGAAGAACTCTTTAGGCAGTTCAATCTTTTTAAAATTTCCTTTAGAAACACAAACATGAACAGTTTTTGCTTGTGCAGTAAATTCGCCGTCGTTTTTATAGAATCTATAAGTAATCTCAAACGAAGAATTTTTCAAAGAGCTTACCGATACATCAATACGCAACTCGTCACCGACACGAATCGGCTTTACATAGTCGGCTTCAGCGTGGAAAATAGGTAAAACATATTCTTGATCGAAAAAAAAATTCCGTTCGGTATGCAAACTTCTTAAAAAATCTTCATAAGCTGCGTGAACGTATTTAAAAATACTTGCGTAAAATATTATCCCGGCCGGGTCGGCATCATAAAAATAAACTTTTTGGTTTGAATTGAACATTTCCGTCACTTTTTATTCCAAACTTAACCAATGACTTCGACTAATTCTATTTTTTTTCTTTGAAATGGAACTTGTTTTACCGTTTTTCAATTTGTTAATTAGCAATCAAAATTATTGGAAATAGATGGAAAACATTATACTTTTTCCCTTTTCAGAGTATTGGGGCGTTTACGTAGGATTCACAATATTTGTATTATTAGTATTAGCATTAGATTTAGGCGTTTTTCACAGAGAAGCGCACGAAGTAACATTTAAAGAAGCAGCAATCTGGTCGGTTGTTTGGATAGCTCTCGCTCTTCTTTTCAATCTTGCATTTTATTACTACGCAAATTGGAAATTTTCTACTCAGCCTGAATACGCTGCAATACCCGGTTTCATTCCGGAAGCTGCGGCAAAACAATCGGCTTTAGAATTTCTAACCGGATATATTATTGAAAAATCTCTCTCCGTAGATAATATTTTTGTATTTGTTGTGGTGTTTACTTTTTTTGCAATACCGGCAAAATATCAGCACCGGATTTTATTTTATGGAATTTTAGGTGCGTTGATTTTCAGGATCATTTTCATTTCACTCGGATCCATTCTTCTTCAGTATCATACACTAATAATTATCTTCGGCGTATTTTTAATCTTGACCGGAATTAAAATTTTATTTTCACCGGAGAAAGAAATTAATCCCGATAAAAACCCGGTTATAAAACTCCTTAAAAAAATCTTTCCCGTAACTCCTAACATTGAAGGACAAAAATTCTTTTTCCGCAAGGAAGGAGTATTGTATGCAACACCACTTTTAGTCTGTTTGGTTTTTGTTGAATTGACCGACATAATTTTTGCAATTGATTCGGTTCCGGCAATTTTTGCTATTACCAAAGAACCGTTGATCGTTTTTACATCAAACATTTTTGCAATACTCGGTTTGCGTGCACTATATTTTCTTTTAGCCGGAGTCGTGAACAAATTCAAGTATTTGAAATACGGACTTGGACTTGTACTTGTTTTTGTAGGTTTGAAAATGGCGTGGCTTAACGAAGCATTCGGCGGCAAGTTCCCGATTAGCTGGTCGCTCGGAATTATTGCCGGAATTATTTCATTGTCAATAATAATTTCACTTGTCGCTACGAAAAAAAGATAAGTGATTTCAGCAAAATTATCTCAAAAGGAACCCGGTTATGCCGGGTTTTTCTTTTTCAATTATGCCTTACTCCGTTTCCCTCTTTTCATTAAATTGCAGACCAAATAAATCAGTCTGATGAAAAAAATCGTTTTCATATTTTTATTTATTTCAATCACTTCTTTCGCACAAGAATTGAAAAGAGAGTATTATCCGAACGGAAAAACAAAATCCGAGGGATATTACGAGAATGGTATACGCAGTGGTGTGTACAAAGAATATTATGAGAGCGGTAAAATTTGGAAAGAATGGTTTTTTGTAAACGGAAAAGAAGAAGGAATATCAACCTGGTATTTTGAAGATGGAACAAAAAGTATGGAGTGGAATTACCGGAACGGTAAACTTGAAGGGTTATCAAAATGGTATTATGAAAGTGGAGAACTTTGGGCTGAACCGAATTACGTAAATGATACCCAGGAGGGATTTAATAAAACTTATTATAAATCCGGTGCCCTCCAGGCAATATGGAACTATATAAATGGTAAACTAAACGGCATCTCAAAAATATTTTTTGAAAATGGACAGGTTGAAGTGGAAAGAAATTATGTTGATGATCAATTAGAAGGAATCAGTAAAGTCTATTTTGATTTCGGTCTCATTGCTCTTGAAGCGAATTACAAAAACGATCTGCTTGATGGTACCTCGTATTTTTATTATCCCGATGGCTCTATTAAAGTGATTGATACTTATGATAAAGGACAGATAGTGAAGCGCGAACGTTTCGGAATAGGCGGCAAGTTTGATAAAGTAGAAGAAAGTTTTACGGATTTTTACGATGAAGGAACTATGCGATCTGTGCAAAATTTCCACGAAGGAAAACTGCACGGCAAAGTTATTCATTACTACCCAAGCGGTTACCTGAAATCCGAGTTGAATTATATTGATGGTAAGTTGGAGGATGAATGCAAATTCTATTACGACGACGGCATTATATCCGAAATTGCAGATTATTATGGCGGAATGAAAAACGGTCTATCAACAAAATTTAACCAGGATGGGGTAAAAATTGCTGAAGACAATTATGTTAATGACAAATTGGAAGCCACCTCAAAAACATTTTACATCAGCGGAGAAGTTCGATCAAAGCGAACTTATAGGAATAATAAACTGGAAGGAACAACAACCTATTATTATAAAAATGGAAAAACTCTAGCTGAGGAAAATTTCAGTAAGGGTTTAAAAGAAGGGATCTCAAAATGGTATTATGAAAACGGGCGTCTGTCTGATTTTTTAATTTACAAAAACAATCTTCTCAATGGGAAAATAATATCTTACTCTTTAGATGGAAAAGTAAGCGGTGAAAAAGAATATGTGAGTGGTGAATTAGTACAAACTAAATAATATTCCGAAATAATTATCTTAATCAATTTTTGTTATTCAAACCACTTATAATTTCTCTAAAATTTTCCAGACTTGCTTCAACATTTTCGATGATCTCGGTTGCTAATATATCCGGATCCGGTAAATTCTCTGTGTCTGTTAAGCTTTCGTCTTTCAACCAAGTAATATCAAGACTAGTTTTATCACGTGATATTATTTCATCATATGTAAATTTCTTGAATCTCTCCGTCTCTGTACGTTTAAATCTGTTCTTAGGATTATAACATTTTATAAAATTTTCAAGATGTTCATACTTTAATGTGTTTGTCTTTAATGTAAAATGCTGATTTGTTCTAAAATCGTAAATCCACACTTCTTTTGTCCATGGAGTTTTACTTGCCGGTTTGTTATCAAAGAAAATTACATTTGCTTTTACACCCTGAGCATAAAAAATACCGGTTGGTAATCGGAGTATTGTATGCAAATCAGTCATCTGCAAAAGATTCTTTCTGACAGTTTCACCGGCACCGCCTTCAAACAAAACATTATCCGGAACAACAACAGCGGCTTTTCCATCGGGCTTAAGCATTGATACAATATGTTGTACAAAGTTTAACTGCTTATTAGAAGTAGTAACCCAGAAGTCTTGCCTCTCATAAGTTAATGATTCCCTTTTTTGAATTCCTTCTTCATTTGTTATTGTTATACTACTCTTTTTGCCAAACGGCGGATTTGTTAATACATAATCATAATTAGTGTTTGGTTTTGATAAGAGACTATCCTCACGGGCAACTAACGGTTCACTATCAAGGTCGCTTATGCTGTGCAAATACAAATTCATTAAGCATAAACGCGCTGCGCTTGGTACAATTTCCCATCCTTTGAATGTTTTGAATTTCAGATATTCCTTTTGTGTACGGTCAAGATTTTGTTTGCTCAGATAATTGTACGATGAAAGAAAAAATCCGCCCGTTCCGCATGCCGGATCAGCAATTGTTTTCATTGGTTCGGGTTTAATACATTCAACCATGGCTTTAATTAATGCACGCGGAGTAAAATATTGACCGGCTCCGCTCTTGGTATCTTCCGCATTCTTTTCAAGAAGTCCCTCATAGATATCACCTTTTACATCAGTCTCCATCGTAAGCCAGTTCTCTTCATCAATAAGCTGAATAAGTTTATAAAGTTTTGCCGGATCTTGTATTTTATTCTGCGACTTGAAGAATATTTCACCCAGCATTCCTTTTTTCTTTCCGAGTTCCGTTAAAACAGTTACATAAAATACTTCCAGCTCTGCACCGGTTTTTGAACGGAGTTTTTCCCAATCGTATTTTTTATCGATTATTGTTTCTCTGTTGTATGGCGGTTTGGAATACTCGTAAGCCATTTTAAGAAACAACAGATATGTTAACTGTTCTAAATAATCTCCGTAGCTAACACCGTCATCACGGAGAATGTTGCAGTAGTTCCAAACTTTTGATACGATGGTTGCTGTTGTCATTCGTTATTTGAGAATAGTTTATAATATTGTTCAAACAAGAAGAATCGATTCCTTTTGTAACCGGTTAATTCTTTTAGTATACCCAACTCTTCAAATTGATTAATAATTGCATTTGCCGGTTTAGTTGTAACATTCAGAATTTTTTCAACATCTTTAACATTGATCAACGGTTTTTTATAAAGGAAGTTAATTAGATTCTTGGCATTTTTTACTCTCTTTCCGAGTGAGAGTAATTTCGTCCCTTCAATATTTTCTTTCAATTTTAGTATTTCCCTAAAGGTTTTAACTCCTTTATCCGATGTTTCGATTACGGCAACAAGAAAAAATTTGATCCATTGAATTAAATTGTTTGATGTCCGTATAAAAGTCAGGTTATCATAATACAATGATTTTTTTCTCTCAAAAAAATCTGAAAGGTATAGAGTTGGTTTATCCAATAAACCAGTTGATACCAAATAGAGCGTTATCATCAATCTCCCCAATCTACCGTTTCCATCAAGGAAAGGATGAATAGTTTCAAACTGATAATGTGCAATAGCAATTTTGATGAGATGCGGTACTTCTATTTTATCATTATGAATAAAATTTTCAAGATCATTCATCAAATCGGAAATCTCGGTATGATGGGGTGGGACAAAAACAGCATCTTTCAAAGTTGCGCCGCCAATCCAATTTTGACTTGTTCGGTATTCGCCAGGCATTTTCGATTCACCTCTTACTCCTTCCAACAAAATTTTATGGGCTTCTTTTAACAGCCGTGTAGATAGAGGAATTTCTTTTAATTTTTCTATCGAATAATTCAGGGCTTTAATGTAGTTCTGAACTTCGCTCCAGTCATCCCGTTTTTCGGGCGCTATTTCATCAATTGAAAGCAATGCTTCATCAACACCGGTTTTTGTACCTTCAATTTTGCTGGATGTTGTTGCTTCTTTTATCACATGCATTGATATAAAAAAATTAATATCAGGAACGTAGAGCGAAAAAGCATTAAGCTCGCCCAGCTTTTTATTTGCCTCGGCAAGAAGCGTATTAATTTTCGGATCTTTCCATGTCCATTCCAGATTTACCTTTGATGGCGTAAAACTTTTATATTGATATTGCTGTATATATTGACCGGCTTTAAATTCTATTAAATCCATTTTCAGCTCTTTTTGACTCCACAAAAATAATTTATAATGGACTTTAAGTCAATATGTTCTACTATAATAATATATAATGGAGTTTAAGCGATTATCGGCAATTATAAACTAATGAAATGGAGTTTCTTTAATATAACCTATACAATTATCAAACATGGTAAATCTTTAGAAAATCCATATCATCTCCATACCAACTCCCATTATTTTGTCTCAGGTTATTAAACTAAACTTCCTTCAAACGTCCATCAGAGGCGGACAATTTAATCATATTAATTCACCATTGAACGCTTGTTTAAGTATGCTCTGTTTTAACTGCTCTGCCTTTTCTAAACTTTCGTCTATTGTTTGTTCTAATTTATCCGCCACAGAAAACCGCCGCTCGATTTCGGAAACGATTTTTGATTGTTCATTCAGTGGTGGTAGTAAAACCATAAAATTTGATAATGTACTGAAGCTGACTCGTGGATGATGAACACCACTTATATTGGATTGTGCATAACTAACAAAATCTTTTGAAAGAAGGCGATATTTAAGAAATTGATTTGAGTGATAATCACTTTTCGAAAAGACTAAAATATCAGTTGAACAAACTCCGTCATAATCCGGCACTGCTACTTTATTCAAATACGGTCTTAACTTTCCATATAATAAGTCACCTTTTCTATAAACAGTTTTTGTGCTAACAGTTTCATCAGAATTTGAATAACCTATAATCTTTCCACTATCTTTTTCAATATGCTCTAGCCCAATAAATTTTTGTCTTTTATTTTCTTTCGGTTCAAATCTTTCTTTAGAAGGACTAATAACCTCACCCAGCTTCACCCATTTCCAACCTTCGGGGAGTGCAGAGTGCTGCCCGCCTTGGCGGGTAAAAGTGTAGAATGCAGAATTAACTCCATTCATTCTGCGTTCTAAGTTCTGCATTCTGGATTCATCCGTCAGCTTACCGCTGAACGCATACGCAAGCACACTTTGTCTGTAAGTTTTAATTTGTTCTTTTGCTTTGCGGAGGTTTTCAATTCCGTTATCCAGTTCGCTGAAGAGTTCTTCTATTTTTGCAACAATTTTTTTTTGCTCGTGGAGTGGTGGGAGGGGAATTTCTAACTCTTTTAATTGTTTTTTAGTAACTCCATTTATTGTCGTACCTCTACTATTAGATTTGAAAGATTGAACTGCTTTTGATAGAATATATAAAGCATAATCAACGTCAATCAACTTTTTGTTTAACACAAGACCTTGTGAATCCTGACTAAAACACATATCAAAATTATTCTTTGCTATTTTTCCAAGGCCAACACGTGTAACCACTACAAGATTTTCTTTTGGTAAAAGATTCGTAGCTGATTCTTCAATCGCTTTTTTTGTAATAGCTTTCCTCGGAGTAATACTTTTTATTCCCAAAATATCCGCGCTTGTAATCCATGGAATATTGCCATTCCAAAAAGATTTATTCATTGTTGAAGGAGTACCGCCACCTAAAATAGATTTACAAACATCACCAAGTCTGACCCAAGACCAGTCATTTGGTAATTTTGAATCATGCCTAACGGCAGACGAGTTGCGGATTGCGAATTGAGAATTATTACTTGACATATTTTAAATTTACTTCAGGCATGCCGTTGTAAAATTTTCCGTTAAGTTTACGCCCGCTTTTCTTTTTATTTGTTCCGCCCCATTGCTTAAAGAAAAATTCTACTCCGGCTTTTTCACAAGCATTCAATATATCTAAAACCCATTCAGGCTCCATTGGGCGAGGCGTTCTTCCGCTTTCTCCCCCCACAATAACCCAATCAATTTTTCCCAAGTTTAAGTTCGGCAAAGGACCAATCAATGGTTCGCAAGAAAGAAACTTGGTTTTTGCATGCGTTTCACTCAAAAGATCTATTCTGTTCATCACTTTTTCGTTTTCAACAGAAACACCCATCCAAATATTATGTGTCCATTTTAATTCTTTGTTATACTTAAGAAGAATGTCTGCACGTTTTGTAAGTATTTGAAAAACATGCTGGGGATTCTCATTCATAACTTTAAATACTTTTTTAATAAAACTAAGCGGAATGTCTTTATGGAATAGATCGCTCATAGAATTAACAAAAGCAATACGGGGTTTTTTCCACGTATAAGGAATTCTTAAATCATCATCGTGAAGAGTGAGTTTAAAGCCATTATTATACTTAACCAAACCCATTGCTTTTAGTCTTCTTGCCATCACTTCGGCGTAACAAAATTTACACCCGGCAGAAATTTTATTGCAACCCGTGGACGGATTCCACGACATTTCAGTCCATTCGATTCTAGTTTGTGCCACAATTAGCTTCCTTTTTTTTAAATAATATTTGCCTTTTTTCATTATCCAAGTATAGTCCCTTAATCTCTTTGGAATCCATTGCAATAATATCAATACTACCTTCCTTATTCAATTTCTTAATTATATCAGCGGCATGAGTAGGTAAAAATCCGTTTTCGTAGGAATACTCATTAATTTCCATATTTGTTCTACCAGAACCAGATAGTATAAAACGTGTTAGATTTTCTTGAAAACCTGTTGATTCACTTTCTGAGAAAAGGTCTCCAGTATCGTTAATCTTAAAGCCTTTGCCTCTCTCTCTATCAATATTCCATTTGGTCTGAACTATTTTTTTATAACCAACTTTATTATTCGTAAAAAAAAACAAACAAAAAACACTATTGGCATCCCTTTCTATAAAAAAAGTATCGATGTATTTCATTTGCAAGTATTCTTGGAATCGTTTCTTTATATCAAGAATAAAACTATATACGTTTTTAGTGTTTGGTATATTGTTTTCAAATAACTCTTGAAAAAATCGTTCTAAACTTTCTCCTCCTTCAAATCCTTCCGTAACAGCTTTGTTAGCAAACCTATACATGAAATAAATCGGGATAAAAAGCAACAATTCTGTTTTACCATTCATTAAAATGAATTTAATTTCTTCAGGATGAATATCTTTATATCCCCAAGGATCAATAAACACTAAGGCTCGTTGACTATTTTCCATATGATTTAGATGTCGAATAAGATGTTTAACGATATCATTATAGTCTATTGAATAATACTTTATTTTAACGTTTGTAGGAACGAATTCTTTTTCAATAAATTCTTTTACTCTGTCAATCTTCTTTTTTCCTTTTTCAATTTTAGAAATACCAATATCATTAAGAATTAGCATTATATCTTTCGTTTTATTTCCATTTGAGAAATAATGCCTCTTGATTGTTTCAACACTTTGAATAGAACTTCCTTTTTTTCCATCTTCATAAATTCCTTCACCAGCAAATAAATCGAACAAAAAGATTTTTTCAATGTACTGGACTCTTTCAATAATATTTAAATAAACAGCGAGATATTTAATATAAAGCTCTACTTTAGCTACAGAGTGAGGCATCATAACTATTTTAGAATCTTTTTTACTCATGTTGCTAATTCCTCATTCAACTCATTAACAATCTTTTCTGTCTCTTCTCCAAACAATTTCCAAAATTTCCCCAGCCCGCCGTTATCAATAAAAGGCGTGTAATCAAAATCATCTTTTTCAATTCTAACCGAAGTAACAATATGGTCGCGTATCATTCGTAACCAGTCGAGTTGTTCTTCAGTAAATATTTTACCAACTGCTTGTCGGCGGAATATCCAGTTCTTAAAGTTAATGTTTACAATTTCGCTGTAAGGTTTCAGTTCTTTATCAATTCCAATTTCGTAACGGATAAGAGAAATAATATCTGTCAAAATTCTTGCTGCGGTTAAACCGGTAACTTTCTGCGGTTCAAGCCGGTGATACGCATTCCAAATCTTTTCAGCAGTTAACATATACGGCGGAGATGCGAGAAGTTCTTTCAGTTCGGTAATCATTTTAAGTGTTAAATCTTTTCTTCTGTACGGCTGGCTGTAAAGAATTTTAAGTGCAATAATTTCATTTTTCTTTTCGTCAAGGAATTTGCGGAAGTTGTTAATAATTTCTTCTGCATTTTCTTTTGCTGTTTTATCAAATCCTGAGAATGTTACTTTATCAATATTTACGGTATCAATAATCTGGTAAATTTTCTGCCGCACGGTTTCAACAAAATTGCGCAGTTCCGGATTATCAAACGGTTTAGTAACAGATTGAATAATCGGCTCCATTGCTGATTGAATTTGTTCGGGTGTTGGTTCCTCATTGTTGGACAGATTATAAATCTGTCCTACGGTCTTGGATTGGAAATCGGGATCGTAAAGATTTGCAAGTTCAACAGCAACTTGAGTTATAGATTTTCCATCAGCTAATTCCATGAACTTTTCTCTATCGGTTTCTGAAATCTGTTTATCAATTTTAGTCAACCGTGAAGCAAGAGCAGAAACATTATCTTCATCTGGCTGTAGCATAACCATTTTCATCAAATCTCTTAGAGGAACAGAAGGTTTTCTATCAACAACCGGATAATCAACTTTTATAGATTTGAAAGCTCCAACAGCATCAATAATATAAAAACGTTCCTTGTTCAGTATAGCTCCTGGTGTAACCTTAACAAGTTCATCTCTGCTGAATGAGCGTGTTCCCCTTCCAATCATTTGCTGGAAATAATTTCTCGAACGCACATCGCGCATAAAAATTAATACTTCTATCGGTTTTACATCGGTTCCGGTTGCAATCATATCTACTGTAACCGCAACGCGAGGATAGTACGCAGTTCTAAATTGCTGAAGAATTGATTCAGGGTCTTCGTTCTTTACATTGTAAGTTATCTTTTTGCAGAAGTCGTTCCCTTCGGCAAATTCTTCCCTTACAATATGAACAATATCTTCTGCATGGCTGTCGGTTTTGGCAAAGATCGAGGTCTTAGGAACTTCATTTTCATTTTTATTTCTTTCGGGGAAGAATTCTTCTTTTAGGACTCTTTTATATTCACGGAAAATATTCCTAATCTGGCTTGTATTTACTACATCTCTATCAAGCTGATTTGGTTCGTATATAACTTCATCCTCAAGCTGGCGCCATTCTTTCTTTCTGGTCATCTTGTTCCGCAGATCAACAAACTGTTTCGCTTTTATCTGTGCACCGTGCTGTGTTATTTCTGTTTCGATTGTGTAAACATCGTAACCGACATTTACTTTATCAGCAATGGATTGTTTAAGCGTATATTCGCTTACAATATTTTCGTTGAAGAATCCAAAAGTCCGGTTGTCCGGTGTTGCGGTAAGTCCAATCATAAACGCATCGAAGTAATCGAGTATTTGTTTCCATAAATTGTAAATTGAGCGGTGGCATTCATCTATGATTATAAAATCGAATGTTTCAATCGGGAAGTTAGAATTGTAAACTACTTCGACTGGTTTATCAATAACTTTTGATTCGTATAGGGATTCATCTTCGAACGATTCATCGAGTTCTTTACCTTTAAGAATTGAATACATTCTCTGAATTGTGCTTATGCAGACTTGAGCTGAAGGATCAATAAAGTTCGATCTTAATCTCTGTACATTGTAAAGTTCAGTGAAAAGCCGTTTATCATCATTCGGTTTATAAGCTTGAAATTCTTGTTCGGCTTGTTTACCAAGATTTCTTGTATCAACTAAAAATAAAATTCTTTTAGCACCGGCAAATTTAAGCAGACGATAAACAGCAGTAATGGCAGTAAATGTTTTACCGGCACCGGTTGCCATTTGTATAAGCGCACGCGGATGATTTACTGCAAATGATTTTTCCAGGTTTTCAATTGCTCTTATCTGGCAATCCCGAAGTTTTTCTTTATTAAGCTCTGGAAAATTTTGTAATCTCCTTCTTAATGTACTGCTCTGTTTCAATAGTTCATCTAATCTTTCAGGTCTGTGGAATGAAAAGATTTCTCTTTGCCGTGGAATAGTATCTCTTGAATCTGTGAAAAATGTTTCTGTACCGGTCGATTCATATTGAAATGGCAGTTCATCCCTTCTTACGATAAACTTTAATTTGTCAGAGGCATATCGGGTAGTTTGTTCGTGTACTTGACTAAGAAGTATACCCTTCTTTCTTTGCTTCAATTACACCAACTGGTTTACGTTCAACAAACAAAATATAATCAGCTGAACCGGACTCGGTTGGATATTCTGTTACAGCAATACCTTTTCCAACAGAAGGATTAAAATCTTGATAAGTCTGTACAGTCCAGCCAGAAGAAGTTAGAAGACTATCAATCTTTAAACGAGCTATCTGTTCCGGGTTCATGTATAAAGGCAATTAGATTTAAACCAACAACAATTTAATACATTTCACAATTATTAATCCTGAATTTTTCTTATCACAAATAAATCCATATAGCTGCTGCCAAATGCTAACGAAGGTGTGTACGCACCGGGTTTTACTTCGTTATTCAAAACTCTAATTGCAGATTCTGCCCCGCCAACGGCAGTCATATTATATCCTTCCATCACCTGGTAAACTTCTTCCTTCATTTCGCCTTTTCCATTTTCTACTCTGCCCCAGACAAATGTTATGGTTGAATCCCTTTCCTTTTTGTTAGGACCGGTTACATTTTTATTGATATAGTTCCCAACCACATTTTTAATAAATGGAATTCGTAATAGTTTTGTAAACAACAATAAAATATTTTTAAAAATAAATACAATCTTCGGTAACCCCATATAAACTTCAACATTAGGAATACCCGTGGAGATAAATGAAGTAAAAACATCACCCCATGGAATTGAAATTCCGGTGAATGAAAAATTTCCTTTTTTAACTTTTACTGTGTATTGACCTATAGGCGATTCGATCATTTGCCCGTTTCTTCGTATGCGACCGGTTCCGCCGAGAAATTCAAGTGTGGTTAATAATGTACCTCGCGATATTTTTCCATTAATGTTAAGAAAGCCGAGTTTAAGATTTATTGCGCCGGGCATTTGTTCACTTAATCGTTTTGCAAGACAATCGGTTGGAATGATGTCAAAACCTACACTTGGTAAAATCACTATTCCTTTCTCTTTTGCAATGCGGTCATTTCCAAAGGCATAAGCAAGAGCCGGCATCTCTCCGGTAATATCAAGATAGTTGGTGCCGGTCTGCAAACAATAATCAATCATATCTTTAGCTGTGTATTTAAATGGTCCGGCACAATTTAATACGGTGTGAATACCGGTTAATGCTTCAATTGATTTGCTATCATCGGAAAGATCAAAGATTTTATAATCGCAAGAATAATTTTTTGCTAACTTTCTAATTGTTACTTCATTACGTCCGGCAAGAATTGGTCTTATTCCGCGCTTCAGTAATTCTTCAATTATTAATTGAGCTGAATAACCGTTCGCACCGTAGATCATCAATTTGTTTTGTGATGAATTCAACTTTTCCCTCTTAATCAATAATAGAACGCTGATGACGCTGATTTATTATGATCGGCGCTGATCATAACAAATCATAGAAATCAACTAATAATTAGTTAATTCTTTTTACAAAAACAATCTTGGGTAGGATTTGGTTACGCTGATCTTTATTATGAAGAAAAGTGAAGAGATAATAAATTGCTGTCAATGCAATTCCAAAAAGAAACGAATACAATTCTGAGAATTTATCCCCAGGAAAAATTGAATTGCCTAATAATATTCCAACCAAAAGAAGAATTAATGGAATTCCGTAGAGATTAAAAGAAGCTTTAAGAAGTGAGTTCCCTTTTATTTCAATCCTTACACTATCGCCTACCCTGGTGCCTAACGGATCTTCAACATGCAAAATGTTTAGATGATCTTTATTTGGTTTGCAGATGATCTTAGCAGAACATTCATCACACTTTTCGTTTTGACTTACTGAAACATCCGCAAATCCATTTTCGATAGAAACAACAATCCCTTCCTCAACAATTACTTCATCATTCATCAATTCACCGGAATTTCTCGTCCGCCAATTTGCCGAATTGCACCGGTACTGCACTTTTCAAACGGAATTTTTGATACATCAAGTTTACCATAATTAATAACGCCAAGGTTATTAATCATTTCAATTCCGCCATCGGTTTTGCGAGCGCAGATTCCGCAGCCGATACATGCAACAGAACAAACCTCTTTCGACCGTTTCGGATCGTCTTGATTTTTGCAGAAGACAAACACATTTCTATCTACCGGGTGCATTTCTACAATGTTTCGCGGACATGCTTTAATACAGATTCCACACCCGGTGCAAATTTCTTCAATGACTTCCGGCAAACCGTCTTCGTTCATTATCATTGCACCGAATGGGCACGCTTGAACACAATCGCCACCGCCCAGACAGCCATAGAAACATAATTTGTCTCCGCCTGAAACAAGAGCCATTGCTTTACAACTTAATGGTCCATAATACTCTGTTATTTTTTTTACTGCTTCACTGTTGCCGCCGCGGCATAAAATTTTGGGAACCATTTTAATAGAATTACCGGCTTCAACTCCCAAAATCGTTGCAATAGTTTTTGCTGTTTCTTCGCCTCCAACCGGGCACCCCGTCGGTTGAGCTTTCCCATCAACAACTTTAACTGCAAAATCATAACAGCCGGCACTTCCGCATCCGCCGCAATTTGCATTCGGCAATACTTCGTTAACTTGACCGATAAGAGGATTTTCCTCCACACGTAATTTCTTATCGGCAAATGCGAGTCCGCCGGCAAAAATAAATCCTAATCCGCCCATAGTAGCTATTGCAATAATGAAAGTAAGTTCCATTTAATTCCTCACCAAGTATTTTTTGAAACCTGACGATTCATGAATCGTTCCGGTTGTATCTACAATTATTCCTTCTACATTTTCTAATTTTTCTATTAGTTCCATTCCTCTTTTAGGACCGAGAATAAAAACTCCGGTTGAAAGAGCATCTGCAAGCAATGCTTCTTTTGCAATTATTGTTACGGCTTCACATTCGTCTGCCGGGTACCCAGTTAAGGGATTGAGTAAGTGTGAATATCTTTTACCATTTTTTTTGAAGTACTGTTCATAATCTCCCGAAGTTGAGACACCCATTCCATCAACGTTTATTGCACCGAGCAATTCATTTTCTTTTCTTGGATGCTGAATGCCGATCTTCCAGTTTTCGCCGCGTGCAAAAATCTCTCCGCCTACATTTATCAAATATTCTTTTATCCAAAGTTTGAAAGCAAGTTCGCAACTTTATCTGCGGCATAGCCCGGTACAATTGCATTGAAACTAAGTTTAATATTTTTTGGCTTAACTAAAACATTTCCTTCTTTTAGCTGAACATTCTTCCACCCGATAAGGTTTAATGCATCTTTTATTTGCTTATCAGTCGGAAGTTGCGGTGAACCTTTTTCGAAACCAATAACATCAATCAAATTCCCTATGGCTGGATCAAACGCACCTTCTGTTAAATGCCAGAGTTCATCACATTTTTTTAGCATGAAAAACATTTCGGCATCAACAATAATTTCATCTGCTTCCGTGTTGTTTAATTTCCACATCGGGTTGCCGGTCATGTAAGTAGAAAACAATGTATCGAGGCGTTTTACTTCTTCGAATGATGCTGTTATTGCCCTATTAGCTGTAACACTATTTACACCACGTACCTGGATTTCTACAGTGCTGCCCATAATGATAGTTGTACGCTTAACAGCTTCATCACTGCTGCATGAAAGCAAACCAATCAAAAACAATATGTATAAAAAATTTTTTCCCATTTTTAACTGTAGAGACGCAGCATGCTGCGTTTTCCTTTTGAGACACGATATGTCGCGTCTCTTTATTTTTTGGGAGACGCCATGTATGGCGTCTCTACATTTTTTAAATCATTCCGGCAAAACCCATGAATGCAAGAGCAAGTAATCCGGCAGTGATTAAAGTAATCGGTGCACCGCGGAACGGTTTTGGCACATCAGTCAATTCCAATTCTTCTCTAATTCCCGACATAATAAACAACGCTAATGTAAATCCGGCACCGGCACCAAAACCAAAGACAACACTCTGCATAAATGTATATTCTCTCATCGAAAGTAGCAACGCCAAACCGAGAATTGCACAATTCGTTGTAATCAATGGCAGAAAAATTCCGAGAGCACGGTAAAGGGGCTGACTTACTTTTTTTATAACCATTTCTACAAATTGAACGAGTGCCGCAATCACTAAAATGAATGACGGTATTTGTAAAAATTCTAATCCATAAGGCACTAATATCAAGAAATATAATAACCAGCTAACAATTGCAGTTAGTACCATAACAAATGTTGTTGCCATTCCCATTGATAATGCGGAAGAAGTTTTATTTGATACGCCGATGAACGGGCAGATTCCAAGGAAATATGATAACACAAAATTATTTACAACAGTAGCCGAGATAAAAATTATCAACAGATCCATTCTATGCCTCCGCTTCCTTTAATTCATTTTCACTTTTTCTGTACTGCAAAATTTTCTGCTGCTGTTCAATTCTTTTCTTTCTTTCAAGATAAGCATTTGAAAATCCCATCAACAACCCAAATGTAAGAAACGCACCGGCCGGAAGAATCATAATAAGCCATGGTTCAAACCCGTTTGGCATTACCTGGTATCCTAAAAATGTTCTCGAACCAATTATTTCCCTGATTCCTCCCATTACAACTAACGCCAATAAAAATCCGGCCCCGTTGCCAAGCGCATCAAGAAAAGAACGGAGCGGAGAATTTTTTGAAGCAAACGCTTCCGCTCTACCAAGAATTATACAGTTAACAACTATCAACGGAACAAACGGTCCTAATGCCTTGCTCAATTCGGGAAATTTCGCTTTCATAACCAAATCCGCAACCGTAACAAATGCTGCAATGATTACAATGTACGCTGCAATTCTAACTTGATTTGGAATTAGTTTTCTTACCATCGAAATAAAGAGACTTGAAAATACAAGTACGAATGTAGTTGCAAGTGCCATCGCAATTCCATTCATAACAGAAACCGTTACTGCAAGAGTTGGACACGTTCCAAGAATCTGTTTAAAGGTTGGATTGATCTCCCAGATTCCTTTATAAAATTCATACCACATAGATTTTTGCTTACTCATAATTTGCCCTCCTTCTGAAGTTTACGGGCTTTTTCCAATCCAGAATTTATTATTGCAACAATAGATTTTGATGAAATGGTAGCGCCGGTGATAGTTTGAATTTCATTCGGTTGTTCGGGCGATTTACCTTTTACCCAATTAACTTGAGGCGTTGTCTGCAATCCTTTAAACTGATCTTTGAATGGATTTTCAGTAACTTTTGTGCCGAGCCCCGGCGTTTCAACTTGCTCTAAAATTTCGATCGAGGTAATCTCATTTAAATCAGATTTCAACCCGATCATCATTCTTATCTTTCCTTGAAAACCATTTCCTTCATAAGCAAGTGAGTAACCGCTTAGGTTTTTATTTTCATCGAATACTTTATAAATTTCAAAATCTGCATTAGCAACGGCTTCGTAACTTTTGCCTTCAGGATTTACAAGAAAGATTGCTTTCTCGGTCTCTGCTTTTTGATTTGCCTCAATTAACGGACTTGCCCAATCATTAACTTCAGATAATATTCCCCCGGCGATAACTCCAATGATTGTCAAAGTAGCGATCATATGAATTACAATTTTCATTTTGCCTCCCCAAAAATTCTTGGGCGTGTGTAACGATTTATAATCGGGACTATAGAATTCATTATCAATATTGCATACATCACTCCTTCCGGCAATCCGCCAAAAACTCTGATCAAGAAAACCAGAAGAGCAATTCCAAATCCAAAAACCCACATCCCCTTTGATGTTATTGGCGATGTAACCCAATCAGTTGCCATGAAAAATGTTCCGAATAAAAATCCACCGGCAAATAATTGAAATAGTGGATTTGGATATTTTACGGGATCGATAATCCAAAATATCCCGGCAAATAAAATCATACCAAGAATCATTGCAAGTGGAATGCGGTAATTAACAACACCTATTATAATTAAGAAAATTCCACCGATTAAAATTGCAAGTGCAGAAGTTTCACCGAGTGAGCCACCGACATTCCCAAGAAACATCGGTTCGATACTTGTAACAACTTTATCAAACTTGAATGCGGCTAATGGAGTTGCACTTGTTACAGTATCTACAGCATAACTCGGTTGTGTCCATGTTGTTATTGCAACCGGGAATGCTGCTTGTAGAAATGCTCTGCCGATTAACGCCGGGTTGAAAATATTATAACCCAAACCGCCGAAAATTTCTTTTCCGATTGCAATTGCAAAAACAGCCCCTATCGCAGTTGATGATAATGAAAAATTCGGCGGAAGAATCAGACCGAGTAATAGCCCGGTGATAATTGCACTCCCATCATCAACGGTAATTTTTCTCTTTCTGATTTTCTTCACTGCAAATTCCGTAGCAGCACAAAACAGAACGGAAGTCAATATTATCAATAACTGGTAAGGTCCAAAAAATATCACAGCAGAGATCAATGCCGGAATTAAAGCAAGCACAACAAACCACATCGCTTGTTTTGTTGACCACCGCGAGTGAACATGCGGTGAACTCGTAAGTTCTAATTTAAATGTTGGATTAGCAGTAGTTATTTCCATAGTTATTTATTATTTCCTTAATGTCATGCTTAACAATTCAAGTGAACTTGTTGAAGTCTTGTCTTAGCTTCTGATAATTAAAAGATTCCGAAACAAGACTTGCCTGACGGCAGTCAGGTCCGGAGTGACAATTTATTAAATCGTTTGCCTTTCTCTCTGTAGCGCCATCACTTTTTGTTTCCCAAAACGGATCCATTGGACAAGCGGAATATTAGCCGGACACGTATATGTGCAAGTACCGCATTCCATACAAACTGTTATTCCGAGTTGCTCTGCTTCTTCAAATTTTTCTAGTGACGATAACCGCGCTAATTTTGTCGGGGTCAAATTCAGCGGACAAGCATCAACACATTTTCCGCATCGTAAACATGGAGTTTCTTCGTGATCATTTACTTCATCTTCGGTTAACACTAAAATTCCGGAAGTCGCTTTCATAACCGGTGCAGAAAAATCGTATTGAGCAACTCCCATCATCGGTCCCCCAACTATAACTTTAGCAGCATTCTCTTTTACGCCGCCGCAATAGTCGAGAATTTCTGCCAGCGGAGTTCCAATCGGAACGATTAAATTTTTCGGCTTGTTAATTCCCAATCCGGAAACTGTGAGGGCAGCTGTTAATTGCGGTTCTCCTTTAACAACAGCATCATTAATTGCAATTGCTGTCCCGATGTTCTGGATAACTACACCAACATCAAAAGGAAGTTTACCGGGAGGAACTTCTTTTCCGGTAACAGCTTTTATCAACATTTTTTCCGCACCTTGAGGATATTTTGTTTTCAGCACCTCTACAGAAATGTTGGAATGTTTTTTTACTGCTTTTTTTAATTTATTGATTGCTTCAGGTTTGTTGTCTTCAACTCCAATTGCTCCTTTTTCAACACCAACAGCCTTCATAATTAATCGTAAGCCCGAAATAAGATCATCGGTTCTTTCGAGCATGTATCTGTAATCGCGTGTAAGGTACGGTTCGCATTCGCAGCCGTTTAAAATTGCTACATCAATTTTTTTATCCGGCGGCGGCGATAATTTTACATAAGTTGGAAATGCCGCACCACCTTGCCCTACAATTCCGGCATCTCTTACCCTATCACGAATTTCTTGAGGAGTGACTGTTTCGGGATCGAGCGGAGACATGAGGACATGTTCATTCGCTTCGGAAGATTCAATAACGATTGCGTCTTTCGGAAATCCGATTACTGTTGCACTAGCAATAATTTTCAAAACCTTACCGGCAACCGGGCTATGAATCGGTGAAGAAATAAATCCATTTTGCTCGGCTATTATTTCACCGACTTTAACTTCACTACCTTTCTTTACAATTGGCTTAGCCGGTTTGCCAAGGTGCTGCGTTAAAGGAATGGTTATCTGTTTAGGATTCGGCATTACTTCAAATGAAAGATTTTCAGTTAGAACTTTTTGATCGCTCGGATGGATACCACCTTTAAAAGTTTTCGTATGGTTGAAAGAGAACATATCAATCTCGATTTTAGAATAGACTGCGTTTGAAGACATAAAGTATGCCAGATAAAAACTCAGCTTTGCAGATAACTTTTAAATGGAAATGCTTAATTCAGTTAGGATTATCAATTTAGATTATACGTATCATTTTAGATTAAAATTACTTTTCATAACTGAAAAAGATTTTCGGAAAGGTGAGAAATAGTGGATATAGTGTGACTATATCTTATCCGGCATATTGTGGTACAAAAACTTCCGACTTTATTTTTATTTCTTGATTATCTAATGAACTATTAACCAGTTTTAGTTTTACATCGATGCCATTTTGATTTATATCTAATAAATAATATCCGGCTTCGTTTGTTAAATTATTTTCAACAGTACCGCCGGCATTCAAAAATTTGATACCTTTTCTGTAATACTCTTTTATCTCGTGGCTATGCCCGTGAAGAACTAATTCAACATGATTTTCCTTAAATAGATTTAAAAGTTTTTTCTTCTTTCTAAGTTTCATAGTAAAATTTTCTATTCTGTTCCAGATAGCACTTTCAGAACTTTTAGATGAAATATTGTTTTTATAGAAGTGGTGATGTACCAAAACAATTTTTAGTTTTTCTTTAAACGCACTCAAATCAAATATTTTTTTCACATGGTTAAATTGATTTTTATCAATTCTTCCGTTTGAAGCGAAAGGATTTTTAAGTTTAGAGTATTCATCTATAGAATTCAATCCTATTAATACAAGATTATCAATCACTTTTGCATAAGGAAATGGATTTTCTTTCGAATGCGAGAATGTATTTTCAAAAAGTTCTTCAAAATATTTAACAAATTTATTTACTTGTTCTTTGTAATCAACCCGGGCACATCGAGAAGGAAAGTTCACTACATCTCCGGCGGTTTGTACCCCTCCAAAAATATCGTGGTTGCCAATGATAATGGAAGTTTTATCGGATCTTAACAAATCAAACGACTGCAATATTTTTTTAAATATCAAAAAATCATCATGCTGTGCGTTATCAGCAATATCACCGGTAATAACAAAATGATCTGCCCCCGAATCCAAAGCGTGCTTAATTACTTTTTTTGTTTTAGCAATATTATTTCTTTTAAATTTAGGACAAATATGTAAATCGGATAAATGTGCAATCTTCATTATGAAATTCCAAAAATATATATGAACAAAATTTACTCTATAAATGTTAATAGGATGTAAATTGAATGTTAAGATTGTATTAAGAGGATATTATTGGATTATTAGCTATTCTTCTTAACAATTATTTAACTTCAAGAAAGTTTATTGGAATGAGTTTCAAAACATTTTTCTTTAAATTTGTTTCTGATAAATAACTGAGGGTTATGCTAAAGAAAAAAATTCTCTTCATCGGGGGTTCTGTAAATCAAACCTCTATGTTGCACAAAATTTCAACGTACATGCCTGACTGCGATTGCTGGTTCTCTCCATATTATGGTGATGGATATATAAATTTTCTAGCACAACATAAAATGCTTGATTTCTCCATCCTTGGCGGCGAATTTAAAAGACTTACCTTGGAATATCTAAACGATAACAATCTTCAAATAGATTACAGAGGTTTAATAAACGATTACGACCTGGTTTTTACCGGTTCCGATTTAATCATCCCTAAAAACATCAAGAAGAAAAAAATTATTCTTATACAAGAAGGGATGACCGACCCGGAAAACTTCTTAACATTTTTAGTTAAGTATTTTAATTTCCCCCGGTGGCTGGCAAGTACTTCTACTACGGGAATGTCAAACCAGTATGATCTTTTTTGTGTTGCATCCCATGGATACAAAGAATTATTCATTAAAAAAAGTGCCAATCCAGAAAAAATTATTGTAACCGGGATACCAAATTTTGACAACGCAAAAGAATATTTGAAAAATGATTTCCCTTACAAAAATTATGTTCTTGTTGCTACTTCCGATTCACGCGAAACTTTTAAATATGAGAATAGAAAAAAATTTATAAAGCATTGTGTAAAAGTAGCTGCCGGGAAGCAATTAATTTTCAAACTTCACCCGAACGAAAAAACAGATAGAGCTATTCGAGAAATCAATAAATATGCACCCGGTTCTGTTGTATTCAATAATGGAAATACTAACCACATGATAGCAAACTGCGATGTTCTAATAACTAAATATTCTTCTGTTGTGTATATCGGCATGGCCCTTGGCAAAGAGATACATTCGGCATTTAATTTTGAAGTGTTGAAAAAATTAACTCCGCTGCAAAATAACGGAACGTCGGCAGAAAGGATTGCAAGGGTTGCTGCACACTTATTAGAGGTTCCTAATGCCACAACTGAAAAACTTCAGGAAATTTCAGGTATAAAGGAAGCGTTGAATACTTGATTTTACACATATATGTCTAATCTAAAAATTGTAACAGTTGTTCAAGCACGTCTTTCATCTACCCGGCTGCCCGGTAAGGTCCTACTACCTATACTTGGTAAACCGCTTTTAATTAGGATGATTGAAAGAGTTCAAAATGCAAAGTTGATTGGAGAGCTTGTTGTTGCAACTTCAAGTAACATTGATGATGATGCAATTGAAGAAATATGTATTCAAGAAAAGATAAATTGTTACCGGGGTCATTTAACCGATTTACTCAATAGGCATTATCAAGCTGCAAAAATATATTGTGCCGATGCCGTTGTAAAAATCCCTTCCGATTGCCCATTGATCGATCCAGCAATTATTGATAAAGTTTTAAAATTCTATATAGATAATTCTGATAAGTATGATTATGTAAGCAATCTGCACCCGGCAACTTATTCCGATGGCAATGATGTTGAAGTTATGTCGATGGCGGCAATTGAAAAAGCCTGGAAAGAAGCTATAAGAAATTTTGAGCGCGAGCACACAACACCATACATTTGGGAGAACCCAAATCACTTTAGAATTGGCAATATAATTTGGGAAGACGGGTTGGATTTATCAGTTACGCAAAGGTGGACAATTGACTTCGAGGAAGACTACCTGTTTATAAAAAGAATTTATGAAGAACTATACCCATCTAACCCTACATTTGGGATATATGATATACTCAATCTGCTTAAAGATAAACCTGAGATTTATAAAATCAACAAAAAGTACTTAGGTAAATACTGGTACGAAAACCATTTAGATGAATTAAAAAACATTAACGACTATAAAAAGAAAATTTCTTGACCGGAGAAAACATGCCTAACAAAATTTCGCTTAACAATGAATTTCCATCAATAGAAAAATCTAACGAACTATATAACCGCGCACTTGGATTGATACCATCCGTAACACAAACTTTGGCAAAAGGACCCGGGCAATGGGTAAAAGGTATTGCTCCAAAATATTTAGTGAAAGGTAAAGGTTCTCATGTATGGGATGTTGATGGAAATGAATACATCGATTACATGATGGGTGTCGGTCCCCTATCACTCGGTTACTCTTATCCCAAAGTTGATGAAGCAATAAAAAAACAATTGGAAGACGGAATAACTTTTTCCATGATGCATCCGCTCGAAGTTGAAGTTGCTGAATTAATACGTGATATAATTCCCAATGCAGAAGCAGTCCGATACAGTAAAACCGGTGCGGATGCTACAAGCGCAGCAGTGAGATTAGCGCGCGCCTATACCGGAAAAAATAAAATTTTATGCTGCGGTTACCACGGATGGCATGATTGGTACATTGCAGTTACAGCTCGTAACCTTGGTATCCCGGAGGCAGTGCAAGCAATTTCGTTCACATTTAATTACAATGATCTGGATTCAGTAAAAAATTCTATTGATGACGATGTTGCGGCAGTCATTTTAGAACCGGTTGTTTTTGCCGAACCGAAAGATAATTTTTTACACAAGCTTGCAGATCTCTGCAAAGAAAAGGGTATAGTTTTAATTTTTGATGAAATGTGGACGGGATTCCGCATGGCTCTAGGTGGCGCGCAAGAATACTTTGGAATTACCCCTGATCTCGCGACATATTCAAAAGCAGTTGCAAACGGAATGCCGATTTCAATATTAACCGGTAAAAAAGAAATTATGCAATTGGCTGATGAAGATATATTCTTTTATACAACATTCGGCGGCGAGGCGCTTTCTCTCGCCGCAGTTAAAGCAACAATAGAGGAGCTGCGCGAAAAAAATGTTCCGGCTTATCTCAATAATCAAGGTAAGAAATTAAAGGACGGATATAATTCTATTGCTCAAAAATTTGGTATGGATTATACTAAAGCAATCGGTTACAACTGGCGTTCGATGGCAACCTTTGATGGGAAAGCCGGCGATCCGCTCATCCAAAAATCTTTGATGCAACAAGAAATGATTAAACGCGGCGTGTTATGGCAAGGATTTCATAACATGAGTTATTCTCACTCGGATTCGGATGTTGGTTATACTTTACAAGCCTTAGAAGAATCGCTCTCTGTTTTGAAAAAAGCCGTTGATGAAAATAAGTTAAAAAAAATGTTACTTGGTGAACCGGTACAACCGGTATTTAGAAAAACGGATAACTTTAACATGAAGCCGGTAAAGAAAGTGTAGAGTGAAGAACGAAGAGTGTAGAATGAAAATTATAAATTGAGGATTTATGAAATTATTTGAACTTAAAAATAAAACAGCTATCGTAACCGGTGCTCTTGGATTAATCGGAAAGGAACATTGCAAAGCGTTGAGCGAAGCCGGTGCGAATGTTGTTGTTGCAGATATTGATGAATATAAATGTATTGAGTTCGCTAAAACTTTAGAAACTGAATCTATAGGATCTGCACTTGATGTTACTAAGCCCGATTCAATAAAAAAATTACGTGACAAGGTACATGAAAAATTTGGACATATTGATATACTCGTGAACAATGCAGCTATAAATGATATGTTTGAAAATCCAAAAGCCGCAAGTGAACAATCAAAATTTGAAAACTATCCGCTCGAACTATGGCAGAAATCTGTTGACGTGAATTTAACGGGAGTGTTTCTTTGTTCTCAAATACTCGGTTCTGAAATGGCAAAGCAGAAATCAGGCAGCATAATTAACATTGCATCAACTTATGGAATAACTGCGCCGGATCAATCACTTTACATTAAGGAAAACGGTTCACAATCATTTTACAAACCACCGGCATATTCAGCAACCAAAGGCGCGGTTATCATGTTCACGCGTTACCTTGCTGCTTATTGGGGTAGTGATGGTGTTAGGGTAAATACTCTTACACCGGGTGGTGTTGAAAATTTCCAGGATGAATTTTTCATACAAAAATATTCGGCTAAAACCCCATTAGGAAGAATGGCTCAACCCACAGATTACAAAGGAGCGTTGATTTTTCTTGCGAGTGAAGCATCAAGCTATATGACCGGCACCAATCTAATTGTTGATGGCGGTTGGACAGCATGGTAATTTATTAACTATAACCGGGTGAACAATGTCAAAGAAAAAATTATCTAATAAAGAGATTCGTAAACGAGCATCAAAGATAAAACTACTTTTAACCGATGTTGACGGTGTACTCACCGATACCGGTGTTTATTACTCGGCAAATGGAGAAGAAATGAAACGGTATTCTATAAGGGACGGAATGGGAGTAGAAAGATTAAGAAAGTTAGTTGATGTTGAAACCGGGATCATTACAAGAGAAGAAACTGAAATTGTTTCAAGCCGTGCACTTAAATTAAAAATTACCGAGTTACACCTTGGCGTTAAAGAAAAAGAAAAAATCATTGATGAAATTCTAAGAAGAAAAAATATATCAGTCGAAGAAACCGCATTCATCGGGGATGATACAAATGATGTAGAAATAATGAAACTGGTCGGGCTCTCGGCTTGCCCAAAAGATGCAACTCAATTTGCCAAAGATGCCGCTGATATTGTGGTTGCAAATAAAGGCGGCAATGGTGCATTCCGTGATCTTGCTGAAATTATTATTTCGGCTAAACTTGCTTTAAAAACTAAGAAGGAACCAAAATGAAATTAGCGAAAGTAAAAGTTGGTAATCGATATATTGGCGATAATGAACCGGTTTATATTATTGCCGAAATCGGTATTAATCATAACGGGTCGGTCGAACTTGCAAAAAAATTAATTGACGGTGCTGCATTTGCCGGTTGTGATGCTGTAAAATTTCAGAAACGCACACCCGAACTTTGTGTTCCAAAAGATCAATGGAACCTTGAACGCGACACACCTTGGGGCAGAATTACTTATATCGAGTATCGTCACAAAGTAGAGTTCAGCCATAAGCAGTATTCCGAAATAAACTATTATTGTAAGCAGAAAGGAATTGATTGGTTCGCATCTCCATGGGACGAAGAAGCGCTCGATTTTATGGAAGAATTTGAACCGGTTGTTTATAAACTTGCCTCAGCTTCATTAACCGATGAAAACTTATTAAGAAAAATGAAATCAACCGGGAGACCGATTATATTATCAACTGGCATGTCAACCATGGAAGAAATTGATGAAGCTGTCGGCATATTGGGCACCGATAATTTATTGATTGCTCAATCAACATCAACATACCCGTGTAAGTTAGAAGAATTAAATTTAGGTGTTATTAAAACTTATAAAGAAAAATTTCCAAATGTACCGGTCGGTTATTCCGGTCATGAGACCGGTTTGGCTCCAACACTCGCAGCAGTAGCTTTAGGAGCTTCTTTTGTAGAAAGACATATTACATTAGATCGTGCTATGTGGGGCACAGATCAAGCTGCTTCAGTAGAAATCGGCGGAATGTTCCGGTTGGTTAAAGATATCCGCGATATTGAAAAAGCTCTCGGTGACGGAATCAAGAAAGTATATGAAAGTGAGCTAAGCAGTATAAAGAAATTAAGAAGAGTTAAAAAAGAAGCACTTGTTTAAGCTATGATAGAATTTTTAAAAGAACTAATTAATAATCTACAGCCATATGAAATTGCCTCGTACACTATAATAATTAGTGCTGCTGTTCTATTTACTATTCTTGAAAGAATTTTTCCTTATAACAAAGGTCAAGAAATTTTACGTACCGGCTATTTTGATGATCTTGCACTTTATACAATTGCACAAAGTTATATACTCGGCATTTTTATTTTCACATTTGTAATTGATTCGATTGATAATACAACCGGACTTTCCCGATTAAAAATTTTTTCCGGGCTACCGATATGGGTTCAACTGGTTTTCTTTACAATAACACACGACTTTTATATTTACTGGATGCATCGTTGGCAGCACAAGAACAAATTTTTATGGCGGATTCATGAAGCACATCATTCCCCTAAAAAAGTTGATTGGCTTTCCGGCTCGCGTTCACACGCATTTGAAATTTTGATAAACCAAACCGTAGAATTTCTACCAATCGTATTACTCGGTTCACCGCCCGAAGTTGCAGCATACAAAGGTGTGATAAGCGCTCTTTGGGGAATGTATATTCATTCCAACTTAAACGTAAGGATTGGAAAGTTACAACTGTTTATTAACGGACCGGAAATGCACAGAATACACCATACAACGGGTAAAGGACGAAACAGAAATTTTGCAACTAAACTTGCAATTTGGGATTGGATCTTTGGTTCGGCGTTTTTACCCAACGAGAAAGCAAACGAGTACGGCTTGTTAACTTACTTCCCGAATAATTATTTCAAACAATTTGTATTCGCTTTTAGAAGATTTAAGCGATTTTAATTCTGAGCAAAGCGAATGCCTTCGTGTATTACTTCAGCAATTCGGTAACGGCACGTAGACGGTCTAAAGGAGTAAAGT
>DYJK01000191.1 GCA_020723165.1 Melioribacter roseus
ATTAAGAATTATTTAGTGCTTTTAATTTTGTCTTGTAATTATTTATTGTGAAATATAGATTGTCTATACATTAGGCAAAATGATGAAAGGAATAATTACCTATACTATAATAGCTGCCACCCTTCTCTCTCTCACCATATTGGCTCAAAGACAAGAACAGATTGTTAAGAACGGAAACGTTTACCATCTTTCCAATACCATCGTTATGAAATTAAAAGAAGACGCGCCTTTCAACAATAATATAGAAACAATAACTGCTCACTTAAATGATAAATTAGAACAGCCAATCGTAGAAAAACTAAACAAAGTATTTTCACAATCGAAGCAGCTATTAAAAGGAGCGGATCCGTTACAAAGAATTTTCTATCTAACGGTAAATTCTGAAAACATAAATGACATAATTAAACAATTAACAAATTTACCCGATGTGGAATGGGCAGAACTTAAGTACGTACGAAAATTATGCTATGATCCTGGTGATGAGTTTTATTTGTCGGGCAAGCAAACAAATTTAAATGTAATCCAAGCAAAAGAAGCTTGGGATATTACAAAAGGCAGCAAAGATGTAGTTCTCGGCATCGTTGATACCGGGGTAGATATAGATCATCCTGATTTATCGGCGAATATTTATATAAACACAAACGAAATACCCGGCAACGGAGTTGACGAAGATGATTCCGGCGAATATGTTGATGATGTGAATGGCTGGGATTTTGGCGGATTGAACGGAACTCCCGATAACGATCCGCGTGAAGATAGAGCTTATAATAATGGTTATCATGGAACACATGTTGCTGGGATAACATCTGCCGTAACTGACAATAATTACGGCATTGCTTCTATAGGGTTTAACTGTAAAATACTCCCGGTAAAAGCATCTCAAGATAGTTACCGCGATGAAAATGATAAGCCGTACATTACATACGGTTTCGAAGGAATAAAATATGCGGTTGATAAAGGGGCGAGGATAATTAGTTGCAGTTGGGGCGGTTATGAGTATTCAAAATTTGAAAAAGAGATAGTTGATTATGCAATATCAAACGGAGTTTTAATTGTTGCGGCAGCCGGGAACAACAACACTCAAGAACCTTTCTACCCGGCAAGTTATGACGGGGTGTTCTCTGTTGGCTGGACTAACAATGACGATACAAAAAGCATAGCCGGAAATTATGGAGAGTATATTGATGTAATGGCGCCAGGCACAGCAATTTATTCTACATGGCCGACTATATCAGGCTATCTTCCCCCATTCAATTATGCCGGCGGCTCATCGATGTCTGTACCTCTAACTGCTGGATTGGCCGGATTGGTTCTTTCTAAATTTCCGAATTCAACCGCCGAACAAATTGCAGAACGGATACGTGCAACGTGTGATAAGATCGATCAGAAAAATCTTTTTATATATAACAATCTGCTTGGTTCTGGAAGGATTAACGCATTTAGAGCAGTAGCGGATAGCAATGTTTATTCTCTTAGAGCAACAGAAATTAATTTTGTAGGTTATTTAGGAACAGCTACCGACACAGATACCACGGCAATCGAAATAACTTTTAAGAATTATCTGTCGCCTATTACAAACTCAATCATTACCATTTCCTCTAATGAAACATTTGTGAAGTTCATTAAAAATAAGTTTGAAACTGGAATTGTAGACGAAATGGAAACAGTTCAAACTTCCGACAAGGATTTGTTATACACTTTATCGGAAGACGCACCTACGGACACAACAATTTATTTTTTATTAGAATACGAAACAGCGGGATATTCCTATTTCCAGTGGATACCCGTAAATATAAATCCGTCCTACAAGACGCATAATAACGGTAAAATTATTGCGAGTGTTACAAGCAAAGGAGGACTTGGCTTCAGCGATTTCAATTCAAATTCTAAAGGAGAAGGATTTAAATATTTTTCAGGGAATAATTTATTGTATGAAGGGGGATTATTGTTCGGCACGTCATCAAACAAGCTGATGGATGGAGTGAGAATAAAGTTCGAACAAAGCAACGACTTGAAGGTTTTAAAATCAGTATCAATCAACGAAAATGGTTCTATAAACAGCAGTTATTCGCTTATTAATGATGACAACGCCGGAAGTTCCAAACTCGGGACAGCAGCACACTGCTTTTCTTACAGCTTTAATTCTGCACCTGATGATTCTTATGTTATTCTTCATTTTATATTAGAGAATACAACACAAGAAAAAATTCAGGGTTTATTTTTTGGATACTTATTGGATTGGAATTTATCACCAAATGATTATAACAGCGATACCACCGCATTCGATCACACCGATAATTTTGCATATGTATTTAATAAAAAACAGAATAATACATACGTAGGTGCAGCCCTTCTTTCTCCACAGAACTTAGGATATATGGGAATAAACAATCGCTGGAGAGTAGGAGAAGTAATTTTTGAAGATGGTTTTGACGACGGGGAGAAATGGTATTCTATATCAAACGGAATTATAGATGTCGGGGTTAGCGGAGATATATCCTTTGTTATTTCCGGCGGCCCGGTTGATATAGACGCTGGCACAAAAGAGAAATTCACTTTTTCGATTGCAGCGGCTCATAGCAAGGAAGAACTGAAACAAGTAATTAACCAAAGTCGCGAGAAATATATTTCTTTTATAAGCAATGTAGAAACTGAAAATAATTCTATGCCGGAAGATTTTGCATTGTACCAAAACTATCCAAATCCCTTTAATCCATTAACAATAATAAAATATGAAATTCCGTCCGTAGAGACGTTGCATCAGCCTCGACAAGGCGGAGGCTTGACGGGTGCAACGTCTCTACCACACGTTACATTAAAAGTTTACGATATCCTCGGCAGAGAGATAACAACACTTGTAAATGATTATCAACCACCCGGACATTATTCAGTAGAACTTTTAACAAATAACTTACAACTACCAAGCGGAGTATATTTTTACAGATTAACTATCGGCAATAATTCGCAAACACGAAAAATGATACTCTTAAAATAATTCAAGTAAAAATTATGCTTAAGAAGCTATTCATTATCTGTACTTTCATTTTGACTACAAACCTTTATTCTCAATGGTACTGGCAAAACCCACTACCACAAGGTAATGATTTAAATGATGTTCATATGCTCAACTCAAATACGATTATTGCAATAGGTGATTTTGGAACGGTACTTAAAACCACAAATGACGGTGTTACGTGGAATCGAATTAATATGGGCACGGATATAGATTTTCAATCGATGCATTTTGTAAATGAAAGGATTGGCTATATAATGGGCGGACAAGGGATAATATTTAAAACGGTTGATGGAGGCGAAACTTGGCAAACGCTATATGTGAATATATCAACATCATATCACTCAATATACTTTGTCAATGAAAATAGCGGATTTGTATGCGGGTACTTTGGACACATATTAAAAACAACAGACGGAGGATTAACATGGGAGAAGAAGAGCAGTAAGACAGTAAATACATTAACAAATATCTATTTTATAAATGAAGATGTTGGATTTGCAATAGGCAAAGAAGGAACGATAACGAAAACAACCGACGGAGGAGAAAACTGGAAAGGCATTACGATAGGATTAGATATAGAACTAAAATCAATATATTTTGTGAACGATAGCACCGGATGGGTTGTGGGTAATCCGGGTAAAATTTTTAATACGACAGACGGGGGCACAATCTGGAATCAGCGGTATTCAAATTCAGGAATTAATTTATCTTTTATCTGGTTTATTGACGAGGATAACGGAAGCGTATTTGGTAGTAGAAATCTTATTACAAGTGATGGTGGAATAACATGGAGCCCGGGAAATTATGTCGATAATTATTTTTTATCGATCTCTTTTGTTGATTCATTAAATGGTTGGGGTGTGGGGAAAAACGGGAGGATGTCAAAAACATTAGATGGCGGGGTTACATGGACAGATCTGCCAAATATTAATTATTCTCAATTTAGAATAGTATGCTTTGTAAATAAAGACGTAGGTTTTGTAGGAGATTTTAACAGAGGGAGAGTTTTTAAAACAACCAACGGCGGCTCTACTTGGACTCGAATATTAAATAGCACTTCGGTATGGAACATATATTTTAAAGATGAAGAAAATGGTTATGTATTAGTTAATAATAATGTTTTAAAAACTAGTGATGGCGGGACTACATTAGACACACTATATTTTGATCGTTACGCATATTTCTCGTCTGCGACATATGTGGAAAATTGTATCTGGATCATCGGGGGTGATAAAATATATAGATCAACCGATGACGGTCTCAGTTGGATTAAGGATACTGTCAAAGTGAAGATGTACCAGACATCAATATTTTTTGTTAATAAACAAACTGGATGGTCTGTTGGCACTAAGGGTGACGTAATGAAATCTGTAGATGGTGGTAATACCTGGATTAGTCAAATAAGCGGAACGCAGAAAATACTTAGATCGGTCCATTTCTCAGATGAAAATAATGGCTGGATATGTGGGGATAGCGGTATGATATTACACACTTCAAATGGCGGAGAAAAATGGGAAATGCAAATAACCGGAGTGACTTCTATACTCACTTCAATATATTTTAAGAATTCTCAACAAGGGTGGGCCGCCGGATTGTATGGAACAATGCTAATGACTACTAATGGGGGCGGCGAATGGAAAAAGCAAAAGACCCAAACCACAAATGATCTTTATAAAATATTTTTTGTTGATAACAACACCGGCTGGGCAGTTGGTGATTACGGAACAATCCTTAAAACAACCAATGGTGGGGTAACATTTGTAGAAGAAGAAAAAGAATTACCGACGGAATTTGTTCTTTATCAGAATTATCCCAACCCGTTTAATCCAAGCACAACGATAGAATATACAATACCGACCCTTACCTTTGGCGTCCCCTCTCGAGAGGGGAATACAAGGGGAGTGTTAGTTACGTTAAAAGTCTATGACGTCCTCGGCAGAGAAGTAACAACGCTGGTAAATAAATACCAACAACCGGGAAAATATAGCGTAGGGTTTAGAATGCAGAATGGAGAGTTATCAAGCGGAGTATATTTTTACAGATTGACTGCGGACAATTACTCGGAAACCAGGAAAATGGTAATAT
>DYJK01000023.1 GCA_020723165.1 Melioribacter roseus
CGCAGTAGCAACTTGGTATAAGAGAGGCTGGAAAAGATGATGATTGGTTTTATCCATAAGTGTGATTTCGACATCAGTATTTTTTAGTGCTTTAGCAGCACTCAATCCCCCGAAACCGCCGCCAATGATTACAACTTTTTTCATATTGTTTTCTGTTTGTTTACTAAATGATAACAAAATTCCAAATAAAAAAGTTGTAATGTCGCAAAACAGAAAAGCACGGATGGGAAAATTCCCAAACGTGCTTTTCTGTTACTAATTGAGAGGAGGCATTAGTAATAATTTTTATAGTGCACTATCCCCTGACTCACCGGTTCTTATTCTTATTGCATCTTGAACATTATAGATGAAAATTTTACCGTCACCAACATCACCGGTCTTTGAAGTTTTGATTATAATATCAACAGCATTTTCCGCTCGGTCATCAGGACATATTAATTCTATCTTTAACTTTGGTACAAAATTTATGTTATACTCTGTACCGCGGTAAATTTCCTTATGTCCTTTCTGTCTCCCATATCCGCGCACTTCTGATACAGTTAATCCAGGATAACCGGCTTCACCTAGTGCATCTTGTACCTCATCCAATTTATGAGGTCTTATAATTGCTTCTATTTTTTTCATTAATAACCTCTTAGTTTTTTTCTTATTCTTATTTCAGATTTATTAGAGACTAAATCCCAATACGTAAAATAAATTTTCACTCGCTGGATTTAAAATTACAGAGCCAAAAATCGGTATACTAAAACTATCGCTTATTTTAATGCCTCTTGTAGCAGTGAAGCCGACATTAATAATACTAAAATCAGTTACACCATAATAACCGCTATCCTCTCCAGGAGTACCGCCAACAAAAAATGATAATCCAACATCCTCGACAGAAGTTACATATCCAACTTGAAAATAAATCGGATTGTTTGCAACATTATAAAGGAAAGAATTAAAACTTAATGAAATTGGAAAACTCTCCGGTCCGGTATATCCAACATTCAATTCGATAAAATGCGCACCGGGGCCTTCTTCATCATTATGATTATGAATATTCCCGATTTTAGTTCCACTGTTCGGGTTTGTATAATCGGTAAATCCGAGACTCAAACTGCCGGATTCGCTCAAAGCAAAAGAATAGCTTGCATAGATATCAATTTCTTCCAGAGCATTCTCGTTGGCAAAAGCATAGGCGCCCCAAAATCCGGCTGCAAAACCTCCCGTTGTTAATTTAACATTTGGCTGAAGACTTGGCGTATTAGCACCTAAATCGATACCGCGCCAAATATATCTGCTGACAAAATCAGCATTGACAGATAGGGATTGTGAAAAAGTAGAACTGGCAAAAACAATTATTAATATCGTACTAATTCCTAAAAGATTTTTTATAGAAAATTTCATATTCACTCCAATGTAAAGTTAATGACTGAGATTTTTTTCAATAGTTTTATGATACCTTTTCAAATTCCGGATAAGCTTCCATACCATGTTCACCAATATCCAGACCTTCAATTTCTTCTTTTTCCGATACACGAATTCCAATAACTTTCTTTAATATCGTCCAAACAATAAATGAAACAACAAAAGTAAACGCACCAACAGAAACAACACCTATTAATTGGCTGATAAACAATCCAAATCCACCACCAAAGAATAAACCATTACCGGTTGTGCCGGGCATAAAAACATCCTGGGCAAATAGACCAACTGCCAATGTTCCAAAAACTCCATTAGCTAAATGGACACCTAAAGCGCCAACCGGGTCATCAATTTTAAGTTTATCAAATGCAATTACTGCGTAAACAACTATAACACCAGCAACAGCACCAATTATTAATGAACTACCAACGCTTATATATGCACAGCCGGCTGTTACAGCTACAAGTCCGGCAAGACAGCCATTAATCGTCATACTAAGATCGGGCTTACCTAAAACTAACCATGCTACTGCGGTAGAGCTTAGCAATCCAGCTATAGCAGCACTGTTAGTAGTTATACATATACGGGCGATTGCTTCCGGATCAGCAGCCATGGTACTACCGGGATTAAAACCGAACCATCCGAGCCAAAGTACTAAAACACCAATAGTAGCTGAAGTCATATTATGTCCGGGTATTGGAAAAATTTTCCCGTCTTTATACTTCCCGATTCTTGGACCTAATATAATGGCTCCGGTTAGTGCTGCCCAGCCACCAACAGAGTGTACTACCGTAGAACCGGCAAAATCCCAGAACCCAAGTTTGGCAAGCCAACCACCACCCCAAATCCAATGCCCGGTAACCGGATATATGAATGCAACTAATACAAATGAAAAAATTATAAATGCGATATATTTAATTCTTTCAGCTACGGCACCTGATACAATAGTTGCTGCGGTTCCGGCAAATACTAGTTGAAAGAAAAATTTAGCTAAAAGAGGAACGCTCGCCCAACCCATTGACGAGTAAACCCCGGAATAAGAATCTCCGGAAGCCGGACTATTGTCCGATCCACTTAATCCTAGAAGACCTGACAATCCAAAGAAATCGTTTCCATCACTAAACATTAATCCCCACCCGATTACCCAAAATGCTAATGATGAGATTGCAAAGACAATAAAGTTTTTTGAAAGTATGTTAACCGTATTCTTACTTCTCGCAAATCCGGATTCTACAAGAGCGAAACCAAGATTCATAAAAAACACAAGCATGGCAGTAAATAACACCCACATTGTGTCAAAAATTATTTTGTTATCCATTATTTAGTCTCCTTTTATTACTAGATTTTTTATAAATATTTAGTTAACAAAAAAACTATATGTAACACTGCTGCATTGTTATCCTCCGCTAATTTGTTATTGTTATATAAACTTATGTGACATCGACTTAGTTTTATCAACTATTTTTATTTTTTACCTAATAATGTTTGTTATAATATACGAGATATGTTAATAATTTAGGAATCCTAACCCGTAATATAAAATTATTAATGCAATTGTCAAGTATTACCTAAATATATTATGTATAGGTGGTAAGTATTTTAAAGAAGTGAGGGGTAAAATAAAATTAAAGTCTTCCTGAGTATAAGCCGCTTGATTTGGTAACCTTTAGATCCTTAAACTCAGGGGCTTTCATTCTAATTTCAAAACGGAAACCTCTGTATGTACCAAGTGGATTCCAAGTGAAATTCATTTCCCAGCAGTGGAGATCGCGATAGATTGTAATTTGAGGTGCAGAAATTTCTTTTCTTTCAAAATCATAGCTGCCTCTTACCGTAAACTTCCAATACTCAGTCAAGCTGAAACTGAGATTAGCACTTACGTTTGAATTTTTAGTTACTTCATCCGGGTTCCGTTTAGAAAGATTATAGTTGTAGTTTAGACTTAAATTCCATGGGATGCTGAAATCAGGTGTCTCTGTTTCTTCATAAATTGAGTTAGTATAAGTAGATTTTTTAAATAACTCTTCTTCTTTATCCTCTGCTCTCTGTGAAGGCTTACTCTTAGTTTCTTGTTTTTCACCGGTAAGATTTGCAGAAATCGAAAAGTAAAAATTCTTTAATCTGAACAAACCTTTTCCGGCAGATGCCAGTGTTCTGTCAATTATTTTCTTATTTACAAAATCATAAAAAGTATATGTTGATGAACCATTAAAACTTAACAAGGAGCCGATCTGAGTTCGGTAACTTAAATTTAGATCCGACAGTTTAAGACTATCAGCCGCAAAATTGTAACCAACATTTGCATCAAAGTTCAGCAATTGAATTTTATTACTATCATTCGACTTGGTAGTATCGCTGGGATCTTTGGCTGTTTTAATTTCAAAAACATTGCCGACAGAAAAATTTATGTTTTGATTTTCACCAGAACCTGAACCGCCAAATATTTGATCACCGTATCTATCATACTTAACAACTTTCCCTTGCGCATCAACATACGAGCCCCAATATCCCCATTGATCGGCGGAAAAATCGGGGAAATATTGATAAGAAATTCTCGGGGTGATTGTGTGTCTAAATGCTTCAATTCCCAAAATATTTGGCTGAATTATCCCGTATAATTTTGTTGAAGCAGATAAACTCATTTGAAAAGTTCGAACAAAATTGATTTCTTTAATTTCCCTGGTAACTAGAGAATCAACTTTTTTAATTTCGCCGGTTGTAGAATCTAATTTTTCAATTATAAAATTTTCTTGTTCAATTCTTTTGTTGTACCACTTTTCGGTATAAGAAAAACTTGGTGAGATATTAAAATAGCCAACTTTTGGAGAAGCACTAACATCTATATCGTGTTGAATGCCACCACGTATTTTCAACGTTCCGCTTTCTTTTTTTCTATTGTTTTGAAATGTTCCTGAATAACTATACCCAATATATTCGTACCATTTCTTGCTGCTTGTGGAAGTGTTTTCTTCTTCGGCAAACGGATAAGCAGTTTGTTTAGAGAAATAAATACGCGGCAGTAATTCATCAATAGTTCCGGAATCCAGGTCTTGAGTTCTGCTGTAACTAAAATTTAAGCTCTTATCGTCTCCCCATTTTTTATTAAACGTTGCTGATGATGTAATACTTCTTCTTAAAAGATTATTATAATCAATACTGTTGCGGTTCAAAAAATTTGAAGATTGAAAACTAAGTTTAGCATTCAGACTCATTGTCGGGTCTATAGTCTGACTATGCAAGACAGAAAGGAGCCAATCGGTTCCATCTTGTTTATATGCCAACGGATCGTTTTCCTCGCCAACTTTAATTCTAGAATACCCGGCTTCTATAATGGCGTTAAAATCATAACGTTCTGCATAACGAAAACGGCTTCGTAATCCATAACCTCCTTTAGTATAATAATCACCGGACAAACTAAGATCCATATAATCATTCATCGCCCAAAAATATCCGAAGTTGTGAAAATATTGTCCTCTGCTTATATCTTGTCCGTATGTTGGGACAATAATCCCTGATCTTCTTCCAGATTTATTTGGAAAGACACCGAATGGAAGCGGAATTGGGAAAGGTACACCACCGATATTCATAAAAATCCATCTTGCAATAATTTTATCACCTTGAATAACTTTCATTTGATCGGCAGTAAAATATGTATGGGGTGTATCTTCTTCGCATGTTGTGAACATCCCGTTATCAATAAAGTATGTTTCTTTATCCAACTTTTTAACTTTTTCACCTTCGTAACGCGAATCATCTTCTTTATTCTTTGCCATTGAGATATAACCGCTTTGATTTTTAAAATTATACCTCAACCACGTACCTTCATACGCTTCTCCACCTTCGGTTAAGACGGGGGTGTTTTTCAATTTGCCCTTTGCTGAATCTGCGGTATCTGCTATGCCGTACGCTTCTAATTCATTTGTATCATAATCAATAAATATCTTTGCACTTTTTAACCCAGTGTCCTTGTATTTCAAATCACCGGAGCCGTAGATAAACATTTTTTTGTTCCGTACATCATAAATAAGCGAATCTGTTGCTGCCGCAGTAATTACAGAAGTGATATCAGATTTTTTAGTTTTAGTTGAATCAGTAACAGTAGAATCAGGTAAAACAGTTTTAACTGAATCAGGTATAATTTTAGTCGTATCACTTTGTTGACCAAACACGTGTTTAGCAAACAGAAACGTAAGGACAAAAAGTATAAAATATTTTTTGCTTCGATTGATCAAAGTATAACAACTTTAATTTATGAATGTGATGCTTACATCAAAATGATTTATCTACAATTGTAATTTCGTCAGGGTATTGAATTTTGCCAATCGGGGTACCAATGACCGGTTTTGTCATAAGTTTAATATTAGATGTTGAACTTCCTACTCCGCCTAATTTTAAAACAATACCAAGCACGTTATCAAGATTTTTGTCTTTAATTGTTTTTGCAACATCAAATTCAACATCCAAAGGGATGATAACATTTTCACCTTTACCCGGAATAAAAACCGGTGCTTTGATATTACCAGCTACTGTTTCTTTGTCCTCTATAAATAAGCGCCACGGGAAAGATTCGATTGTTAAATCAGTACTTTCAAATCCTCCACTTGCATCATTCGGATTTTTTGCTTCGACATTTATGTTAAATGTTAACGGTAATTTACCTTGCAAAAGCGATGAAGTTAGTTTCAATAATTCAACTGAAGTAAAATCCTTAACAGTTGTTTTATTTGAGATTTGAATACCGGCAAGCTTGTAATTCTTTGCAGAATGAATTCTAAACTTCAATCGTGAAAAATTTTCTGCTGTTTGGAAAAGAGAACATGATGTTACAATGTGCCCGGCAATAATCCCGATTATAAGAACTCTTTTCATGATAGTTTAGATTCATTAATTTTTTTTATGATCATTTCAGCAACCTTCAATGCTTTTAATCCATCAGAGCCGGTTATCGGCGGTTTTGTTTTATTATTGATCGAATCAACAAACAATTGTAATTCATGCCTTAGCGCATTAATTTCAACTTGTTCCGGTTGTTCGTAAATAACAACTTTTTTCTTCTCACCAACACCAATCTCGCCAAAATTGACAAAAGAATTTTCGGGTAATTTTTCCGGGTGGACTAACCGATAAACTTCCGATGTTCCCGAAATAAAATCTAAAGTTATATAAGCGTCTCTCTGGAACATTCTCATCTTTCTCAACTTTTTCTGTGAAATACGACTTGCTGTGACATTCGCAACAGCCCCATTTTCAAACTCGATTCTCGCGTTTGCAATGTCAATCGAATCCGATACGACCGGTACTCCGCTTGCCCTAACATCTTTAACATCACTTTTGACTAAACTCAAAATTATATCAATATCGTGAATCATTAAGTCCAGCACAACGGCTACATCGGTGCCGCGCGGATTGAATTGTGATAACCGATCGGTTTGAATAAACATCGGGTTCAAATCATATTGTTCCAACGAAACAAGTGCCGGGTTGAAGCGCTCGATGTGACCTACCTGAAAGTTCAGATTCTTTTCATTAGAAATTTTTACCAATTCTTCTGCTTCCCATATCTGGGATGTAATTGGTTTTTCAACAAAGACATGCTTGTTATTTTCAAACGCTAGTTTTACTAATTCATAATGTGCACTTGTTGATGCAACAATAATAACAGCATGGACTTGATTAAATAAATCATTAATATTTTGGTAAGCAGCAACATTAAATTCATCAGCAACTTTTTTAGCTTTTTCCGAATCGACATCATAAATGCCGGCTAAGATTCCATTCTCAACTTGTTGGAATAGTTTTGTATGAAGTTTACCAAGATGCCCGGTACCGATTATACCAACTTTTAATTTTTCCATAACTCCCCGGAATTAATTTTTTGATAACCTATAATTTTATCATAACCGCCTTTCTCTTGCGATTCGTAAAAAAGAAAAATATTATACTCATTATTTGTTTCCCAAAAATTTCCTTCCAATATATGCCAATCGATATTTCTCACTTCGTCTCCTACTAAATCCCCGGTTACATATTGATAATCGTAAACACCCCGTTTTAGTTGAAGTTGTAAATTCAGTAAACCGTTATCATCAAACATTTCATATTTGGGCAAAACTTTCCAATCATTAAATGATCCGACAAGGAAAACCGATGATGTAATGTTTTCAGGCGGACGGATTTTGAAATTTACTTTTACATATTCGGAATAATCATTTCTGTAATCAAGAAATATCGAGCCGCCGTTCAAATCACGCAATCCTTTTTTGAAAAAATTGGATGTTTCAATCCCGGTATGCTGCGGATTTATTACGGGTTGATTAAAACGATTCTCATCCCGGAAATCTGTATTGCGATACTCGTTACCCGGCAACAAATCTTTTGCAACAAAAACAAAACGATCGCTGCCATTCCATTCATAGTAATTCGTTAAATGATTCAATTGACGATCAACAATTATTGGGTAGGATACTTTTTTGTTTTCAATTATCTCTATCATCTTTACACCGGTAGGAAACACAGAATCCGGGAGATTGAAAAATGTTTTAATTGAAATTGATCTACCGAGATCTACCGGTTCCGGAATCGAACCTTCAACCCGACCCTTATCGATAGCAACTTTTAATTTTACTTCTTTTGATACTACATAAAACCGACCCTCACCATAAATACGGTCCCTTTCATTTTGATCAACAATAAAAAATTTCCATTTACCGGGGAACGGAAAATTTACATTTTGGTTAGGAAATGTACCGGTGTAATGATATTTAGCGCCTTTAACTCTTAACGAAAGCCGGTCCAACCAAAGATTATTTTCGGCATCGTACCTTGGGTTCAGTAAAAAAACATTTTCATACGGTTGCCAATTAATATCGCAAAATCTAAAAAGAAGCATCAAATTCGGCTGGTATTCTCCATCAGTATCAAATTCAATCGTAATATTATTCATATTTGGATTTGTAGAATCGATAACCGGCAGATCAGTTTGATCGGTGGATGAAAAAACACGGAGACTTTTTATCTGAAAATCCTGAGATAAAAGTGTATTGTTAAAGAAAATTAGCGAGACAAGAATTATTAAAATATTTCTACGCATTTTATAGAAGTATATGGAATGAATATGTTAAAAGTTTGTTTCTCGCGCGTGGATTCAAGCAAAATTCCATCGTCGTAAGCGGCAGTAAGTTTACCTACTTTAAATACTATTTCATAAAATGTAGGTTCTTTATCATCATCCTGGCCATAAACAACACCGTAGTTTTCAAACAATGTAACATTCAAAGTTTTGTCTTTGAATTGATTCCAGTCCAATTTCATGAATCACCTTTGTAAGTGAGAGGTTAATTTTTGTTCAAAAAGTAGTTAAAAATGGATTCTTTTACAATTGATAAAGATTTACTGGAGATTTAAGAAATGAGTTTATAGGAAAAGCGGTAGTAAAACTACCGCTTTGGAAATGTATATTATTTTTCTAAGATGTAAATATCACCGCCGCTTGTACTGCAAACTAATTTTTCACCGCCACCGTTAAATTCGGCTATCAGCTCTCCTCGTTTAACTTTGTTATTTTTCGAGTTAGAAAAATTACAGTCAATATCGCCGCCGGTTGTTTCTAGATCGACGTTTGCTTTAAATGTTGATGGTAAAGTAATTCGAATATCACCGCCTGATGTTGAAGCATGAATCCCTTCATTAGATCCTGAATAATTTATTTCTACGTCTCCGCCGGAAGTTTTAGCCGAAACAGTGCCATCGTTTGATTCGATATTAATGTCACCACCCGATGTAGAAGCTCTTAATCCACCGCTATGTTTAATAGTTCTAATATCGCCACCGGAAGTTGAAACTTCAGCTTTACCCTTGTGATTGTTGAGGGTAATATCTCCACCGGATGTTTCAATATCAGCAGTTCCTTTAGAATCCTTTAATAATACATCCCCCCCGGATGTATCCAAATTAAATTTCCCGGTTATACCATAAACTTCAATATCTCCGCCCGATGTTTCAATTAGAGGATTATATTGATAAGGCACTGACACTTCAATCCTAACACTATACCCACCGCCCCAGTTAAAAAACCATGAATCTTTTTTCTTGGCAATAACCTTAACACCGCCATCAACATTTTCTATTCTAAACTCCATTTTCTGTTTAGCTTTTTCGTTACCATAAATTTTTATATAGACCTCGTTTTTATCCCAGCTAAAAACTTTTACATCTGCACCTGAAGCATCTACATAAAGATTTTCGCCGCTCTTTGCTTGTATCGATTTCTCTTTGATCAGTTTAATTTCGCTTGCAAAAAGATCGGTTGTTAATGATAATCCTATCAAAAATAATAGAACCGTAACGAGAAACTTTTTCATATTGCCTTGTTCTTCAATTAAGTATTTCATTTAATTCTCCATTTTATTTTCACCACTTTAGACTTACATAATGTTTTGGAAGTTACATGGATTTAGACTTTAATCCGGGTTGAAAAGTTGTGCTTCGTAATAAATTTTTTCGTTGTTAAACAAAGTATATATTTGCGCTTAACAAATGAGGTGAATTTGAATCGCCTAGTTGGAGCTGCTGTCATAATTTTGTTAATTCTAATATCAAACAGTTACTCACAGAATAAACTAGATTTTGATCAGTTCAGGGACGAAACAATTGAATTCATCAAACAACCGATTAAATGGAATGCTTCCGATTACGGCAAATTAGGTTTAGTTGCTCTATCAACTTACTTAGTAATGTATTTAGATGAAGAAGCGAGGGATGAAATAATAAAAGATCGTTCCTATTATTATAGTTTGCCAATTGAAGGAGGTAGAATCTGGGGTGAACCTTACACAACATTGCTTATAAGCGGTGCCCTAGCAGTAAGCGGATTAGCTAATGATAATTTTACCAACAAAAAAATCGCATTTGAAATCGTACAATCAGCTATCTATACCGTTTCGATTACACAACTGCTTAAAATGTCTATAGGACGTGAACGCCCGTACATGAATTCCGGCGCATATAATTTTTCACCATTTCAAAAAATAGATAATGATTATTGGTCGTTACCTTCCGGGCATACAAGTTTAGCATTTTCGCTTTCTACAATATTATCAGAAAATTCAAAATCAGATTTGCTAAAAGCGGTTTGGTTTATACCGGCAGTAATGACTGCATTTTCAAGAGTATACCAGGATGAGCATTGGACCTCAGATGTTTTACTTGGAGGTGCGGTTGGATATTTCATCGCAAAATGGATCAGCGATCAACATAAAGTAAGCGAGAAAAATCAATTAATAGCGCCCACTCAATATATTACACTACAATTACAATTATAAAAAAAAGACAGAATGAAATTATTCTGTCTTTAGGAATAAATACTACAAAAATTTATTTCATAAATTTTTTATCTCGTGAGTTAATTTTGTAATAGCATCCTTCGCATCGCCAAAATACATTAAAGCATTGGGATAGAAAAACAATTCATTATCAATACCGGCATAGCCGGCACTCATGGATCTTTTATTAATTATTACGGTTTTTGCATAATCAACGTTAAGAATAGGCATACCATAAATTGGACTGCTCTTATCATGTCTGGCAGCCGGATTAACAACATCGTTGGCTCCAATAATCAATGCAATATCGGTATTAGGAAAATCATCATTAATATCTTCCATTGCTAACATTTTATCATAAGAAATCTGCGCTTCAGCTAAAAGTACATTCATATGTCCCGGCATTCTTCCGGCAACCGGGTGAATAGCAAATCTTATTTTCTTCCCTTTAGCTTCAAGTAAATTCACCAAATCCCTAACAGCATGCTGGGCTTGAGCAACAGCCATTCCATATCCGGGGACTATAATAATATTTTCCGCTACATCAAATAACATTGCTAATTCTTCTTGATCAATTGATTTTACTTGTCCTTTCGCAGAATCTGTAGCGGCAGTTGCAGTTGCTGTACCGGCAGATTCCCAACCTCCTAAAACCACGTTCATTAATGAGCGGTTCATACCTCTGCACATTATCAAAGTTAAAATTATTCCTGATGCACCAACCAATGCGCCGGCAATAATTAGTTCATTATTTTTTAATACAAAGCCAGTCATTGAACCCGCTAATCCTGAATATGAATTAAGTAATGAAATTGCAACCGGCATATCGGCACCGCCAATAGGTAAAACTAAAAGAACACCAAGTAATAATGATATCGCGGCTATCAAAATGACTACCCATTCCAAATTAGGATCGATTACAAACCATGCGCTAAAGGCAAATGTGATAATTAGAAGAAGTAAATTGATTGGATGCTGCAATGGATATTTAACCACTTTTCCCGTAACCAAACCTTGAAGTTTTCCAAAAGCAATAAGAGAGCCGGTAAATGTAACTGCACCAATCAAAATACTAAGAGCTATTGTTACATCAGTCTGAATATTAAATGACCATGTTGTAAAATTTTTCATTTTGTAGTATTCGGAGATTGCAACAAGTAATGAAGCCCCTCCGCCAAATCCATTTAATAATCCAACCATTTGAGGCATACCTGTCATTGGAGTTTTGTATGCCATCAATACACCGATAATTCCCCCAATTAATAATCCAATGATAATCCATTCAAAGGTAAGTACATCCTGATCAAACAATGTAACTACAATAGCAATTAGCATACCAAGAGCAGCTAAAAAATTTCCTTGTCTAGCAGTTTTAGGAGAAGATAATTTCTTAATTCCCAATATGAATAGTATTGAAGAAACGAGATAACAGATTTCAATTATTATATTCATAGTTTATCTCACTTCTTCTTAAACATTTTAAGCATGCGATCGGTAACAAGAAATCCGCCTACAACATTTATAGTAGCAAAAATAACAGCCACCAAACCAAGTATAGTGCTGATAGTAAATTCATGTAAGCCGGCACTTAAAATTGCACCAACAATTGTAATTCCAGATATTGCATTGGAACCCGACATCAACGGTGTGTGTAATGTTGGGGGGACTTTTGTAATTAATTCAAACCCTACAAAGATTGCCAGAACGAATACATATATTAACATAATTAAACCAAGAGTTTCCATTTTCACTCCTTATCGACTATAAGTTGTAATAATTCTTTTGTTTTTTCATGAACAACAATTCCATCTTTAATGATTGTTGCTCCCCTTAAAATTTCATCATCCATGTTATGAATAAAATTTCCTTCCTTACTTGAATGTTCTATTAGATTAAGAATATTCTTAGCGTACATATCGCTAGCATGAAACGGAACTAAACTCGGCAAATTTGTTTCGCCGATCAATGTAACTCCGTACTTTTCAACAACTTTACCTTTTTCACTTATTTCACAATTACCTCCAAATTCAGTCGCCATATCAAGCACAACAGAACCAGGTCTCATATTTTTTACCATTTCCTCGGTAACAAGAAGCGGAGCTTTTTTACCAGGTATTAGAGCCGTAGTAATAACAATATCTGCTTCAGTAATATGCTTGTATATTAATTCTTTTTGTTTCCTCAAGAAACCTTCGCTTTGCTCCTTAGCATACCCACCGGCATCTTGCATTGAAGCATCTGTTGGAACTTCAATAAATTTTCCGCCTAGACTTTGAACTTCTTCTTTAACCTGGGGACGGACATCTGATACTTCAACAACAGCACCTAATCTTCTCGCTGTGCCCAGCGCAGATAGGCCAGCAACACCAGCACCCATAATAACTACTTTTGCCGGAGATATTGTACCGGCGGCAGTCATCATCAAAGGAAATATTTTATGAAGATAATTAGCGGCAAGTAAGACACTTTTATATCCGGCTAAATTTGCTTGCGAGCTTAGAGCATCCATTCTTTGAGCAAGTGTTGTTCTTGGGATGGCATCCATCGATATAATATTAATTCCTAATGATACCGCTTGATTAACTAGATCAACATTAAATAAAGGATAGAAAAAAGTAATTAATAGGGTTCCTCTCTTCATTAATTGCAATTCATTCTTCTTATAGAGTGGATGATCAATTGGCTTTTGTACTTTTAGAACTATATCAGAGTTGGAATATAACTCAGGTAAATCTTGAATAACTTTCACGCCGGCATTTTCATATTTATCGTTCGTAAAACCGGCATTTATACCGGCATTTTTTTCAATTCTAATTTCGAATCCTTTTTTAATAAGTTTTGCAGCAACATCCGGAACAATGGCAACTCGGTTTTCACCTTCAACAATCTCTTTCGGAATTCCTATAATCATTAATTACTCCTTACAAAGTTTTTATATGATGAGATTAAAATCCTCTGAAGAAGATTCGATATCTTCTTATCAAAGATATCAAAATTAATATGAAATAATATCATTTAGAAAACTTTTGTGATAGGATTAACAGGAAAGCTCAACAAAAAAAATCTTGGACTATCCGCGATCAAAAATGATTAATGTGCGGAGTGATGATCAATATTATATTTTTTTATTTTAGCAATGAGATTAACCCGTGAAATACCCAGTATCTCTGCGGCTTTGGTTCTATTGTTATTTGTAAACTCTAAGACTTTAATGATGTGTTCTTTTTCAATCTCACTTAATGAATGAGGTATAATCTCTTCATCAAGAGAAGCGATAGAATTATTATTTTCAAGGAAATAGCTAGGCAATGATTTTTTTCTAAGCTCATTGGATGTCTCTACAATTATAGCGCTGTTGATAATGTTCATCAGTTCCCTAACATTACCAGGAAATGTATAAGATTTAAGATAATTCATAACCGAATCTGATATCTTACTTATTTGCTTCCCAAACTTTTCATTGAATTTTTTTAGGAAGTAATTTGCCAATAATTCTATATCCCCTTTTCTTTCCCTCAGCGGCGGTAGGTTAATAGAATTTATATTCAACCGGAAAAACAGATCCTTCCTAAAATTACCTTTCTTAATCTCATCAAAAAGATTTTTATTTGTAGCCGCTATAATTCTAACATCAACTTTTATATTTCTTGTAGAACCGAGTCGGTAAAATTCTTCTTCTTGCAATACTCTTAAAAGTTTCACCTGAATAGGAAGTGTTAGTTCGCCAATTTCATCTAAGAAAAGAGTACCGCCGTTAGCTTCCTCTATAAAACCGGCTTTATCATGCGATGCCCCAGTAAAAGCACCTTTATCGTAACCGAAAAACTCGGATGAAAATAATTCTTGCGCGAACGCACCGGCGTTAACAGCAACAAATTTTTTGTCTCTTCGATTACTAATTTTATGTATCGCTTCAGCAATTAATTCTTTCCCTGAACCGCTTTCACCCCAGATCAATACGCTATTATCTGTCTGCGCAAATTTTTCGACTATATGAAAAATTTTGATCATCTTTTCATCAATTGTTATTACACTGCTAAATGCCTCTTTATACTTTAATCCGTTCAGGACTGCTTTCTGTGCCGTATCTATTTCTTTATTGAGCAGTACATTTTCGTTAAGTGCAGATTCAATTGCCTCTATAAGATGTTCTTCTTCGATTGGTTTTAGCATATAATCGTACGTACCAAGTTTCATAGCAGAAATGGCAAGATCAATATCTTCGACACCGGTTAACACAATTGTTTTTAATGCCAATTTATTTTTAACAATGTACTTCAAAATATCCAGCCCGGTTACATTCGGCATGTCCATATCAAGAAGAAGTAAATCATATTTATTATTGCTTAACTGTTCAAAAGCTTTGGTGCTGTCTTGTAATGTTTCTACGTGATACTTGTTCTTCTGGAGAAGAAGTATTCTCAAGAAATTCAACACTGCCTGGTTATCATCAATCAAAAGAATCTTGACCATATTACTACCTTTTTGCCGGAATTTTTATTGTGAAGGTTGTTCCTTCTCCAACTTTTGAAGATACTTCTATTTTACCACCGTGATCTTTTATTATTCCATAAGAAATCGAAAGTCCTAAACCGGTACCGCCTCTATCCCTTTTAGTAGTAAAGAAGGGATCAAAAATATTTTTCAATATCGATTCATCCATACCAATTCCATTATCACTGATAATCAACACAATTTCATTTAGACTTTCATTATATAAGGTTTTTATTTTAACCACTCCCTTATCATTAACTATTGCTTCGGAAGCATTCATAGCAAGATTTAATAACACTTGCTCAATTTTATTACTATTGCCGTTAAATACCGGCAGTTTTTCGCAAAGTTCAAGTTCAATCTGTGCGTGTTTTTTTATTTCCTTAAAGGTTAGCGTAAGATTGTTTTTGATGAGATCATTTAGATCAACATCCTCGACTAGAGCGCCATCATCTTTTTTTGCAAAATTTCTTAGATCGCTTACAATTTTTTTAGTACGATTTGCGCCATTAATCATATCCGATATTAAAAGGCAAACATTTTCTTTAAATAGCTCATAATTAAGCCGGGCTATCATAAAATCGTTATGCTCTTCATAGTAATTATCAAGTATAGGGAAAATGTCTACGAATGCTTCTTGAACAATTTTTAAATTGCCAAGAATAAAAGTATTAGGATTATTAATTTCATGAGCGACACCGGCAACAAGTTTACCGAGAGATGCAAGTTTATAAGATTGGATTAACTGTGTCTCAAGATATTTTTGAGTAGTTATGTCATGGCAAACTTCTAAAACTCTTTCTACTTTGCCTTCTATACCGAATATTGGGTAAGCACGGAGTGAAAATGTTCTCGATTCATACTGTATTTCACGGAATGCGTTTGAAGCAGATTTAAAAGATTCAAGACCGGCACAATTTTCACAGTAACTATCCCTATTAAATATTTTCTTATAACACTTGCCGGAATCACCAATATCATCTTTGTTAGACATAATAATGCTAAAGTTGGAATCAATAACAACTATAACATCGGAGATTGCTTTAAAGAATGCGCTTAATTTCTCTCTCTTTTGGTAACATTCTTCAGTCATCTTTAAAAGCGCATCATTTTTAGCTGTAAGAATTTTTTGTTGTTTCTCTAAATAATTTGTTTTTTCTTCTTTCTCAACTAGCGTAGCAATCTTACCAGCTATTTCATCAATTAGTTTTTGTTCCTCCTCTAAAAATCCTAAACCATTAATTGAATAGACTTCTATTTTACCTTCGGTATTATCACTTGATTTAATATCTGCTGTTATGAAATTGTACTGTTTATCATCCGGCAGAACCTTTTTGCCATAGATTTTTTTATTAATTTTTATTTTAGCAACAACATCATCCGGGAACTGAAATGCATCCTCAATCAACTTAGCACAATTATCTAATACATCATTTATTCGATTTGATTTTTCTAATTCGTTACTAATATCATATAAACATTTTAGTTCCTTAACCCTTTCTTTTAGTTCTTGTTTAATATTAGTGATTTGAACAATCTTTTCTTTTGTACTTATAAAAAAAATTCCATCTCTAGTATTACTTGAAGGGAATATTAAAATTTCTTTGTCAATGCCGGGAAGATAAAATGAATGAGGTTCATTAGTTTTGAAAACATGTTTGAGCTGTTGTAATAAATTTGTGTTAGGTAAAATATGGGTAGAGTTAAGTTTTGATAATTCTATATTGGCATTGGATAACAGATTATTTAAAGAATTTCCTTCATAGATTAAAGTGAAATCATTTTTTACAATAGCTATATCATCAAACAGTTCTTTGACTAAGCCTGAATCACTATGTGCAATCATAAAAACTAGGATAACTTCTTTTCTATATTGTTAAAATAGTAATTCTCCTGATAATGAATAGTTGGTTTAATTGGATCAAATGTCGATAGATCAACAATCGAATCGCTAATCTTCAATATTTTTTCGTTGAATCCATTGTTAAAATATCCCGGTAACCACGAGCTATTATTCCCAACGTAATTATGTAATCTGTTTACTTTATTGATCTCATGATTGATATCTGATAGAGAGTCATAGTGAAATTGATCTGAGAAATATGCAGCCAGTTTTGATATGATTTCCCAATTTTCAAATTCATGCAAGCCATTAATTATCTTAGGGACAACTTGATAAGTATTATCACATCTAACAAAAGTACCGGGCTGCTCAAGATAAGTTGCTGCCGGTAATACAACATCTGCTTCTATCGTTGTATCTGTGCGGAATGAATCGCAGACAACTGTGAATTCAACACCGTTAAAATATTTTCTGTTATTTTTTTCGATTAACGGATCTTCTCCAAAAATCAATAATGCTTTTATTTCTCCCCTTCTTAATTTTTTTGAAAGATCATTAGTTTTGAAAATATTTTTCAAATCAATCGACCATAAATTTCCGATTCTTGTTACTTCTTCATGCTCGCTATTCTTAACATACCCGGGGAGATGATTTGGATTAGCGCCCATCTCCATTGAACCGACAGCATTGTTAAATTCACGCAATATGATAATACCGTTATTCGGCTTTCCTATTCTACCAGTTAATGTTAGGAAGTTACCCACAGCTTGTAAATCATTAATCGATTTATCACTCGTTGAATCTAAGTTATAAACAAATATCACATTTGATTCAAGGTTTTGTAACAGCCCGATAAACCTAGAATATTTCTCTTCATCTATACCGGTAATTTGTAAAAAATCTTGACCAATATATCCAGCCATGCCTTTTGAAAATTCATCTATATCAATTTTATGTTGATGTACGAAATCTTCATTAATTTTATTTTTATCGATTAAGTGATTGATAAGACTATTAATAAGTAAAGTATTAGTTCCTTTTTTACTATCTACCCAAAGGTCAGCATATTTAGTAAGCTGAATTTCAGAAGAATTTATCAGTACAAGTTTAGCACCATTTTTCTGTGCTGCTTTTATCTTCATCTCCATTACTAAATTATCTTCGGACAGATTTGAATTTAGTACAACAATAATATCTGCTTTGTCGATTTCATCAATAGCAACCGTTGATGATGTAAAACCGAGCATATCATCAAGACTATTTTGTTCGATACCGTACAGAAGATTTGAAAAGCTTGATATGTTATTATTCTTTAGTCCAACCCTCGCAAATTTTTGAAGCAAATAGAGTTCCTCATTTGATAGCTTTGGAGATGCCATCACAGCGATTGAATCGCCGCCATATTCTTCAATTATAGCTCTTAATTTTTTACTTACATAAAGCAGCGCATCTTCTTCATTTACATTATGAATTAAACCGTTTCTACGAATCTGTGGATTTAGTATTCTGTCCTTTTCCAGAAGATACCGATGACCAAACCTACCTTTTGAGCATAGATAACCTTTGTTATGTGATTCTTTTATTTCTTCTGTCGAATTGGAAACGAAGAAAATATCGTCATTAATTTTTTTGATGTTGACCTTGCATCCTATCGAGCAGAAATTGCATACGGTCTCGTGATTTTCTTTCGGTAAAGTCCCTAATATTTTAAATGGATATTTTTCGCTAATAGCACCGGTTGGACACGCATCAATGCAATTACCGCAGTTGATACAGTTCGTCTCTAAAAGTGATTTTTCCATAGCCGGTTTAACAACAGATTTAAATCCACGATAAACAAAACCAAGAGCCGATACCTTTAACACCTCTGTGCAAGTTCTAACACACTTTCCGCAATTAATACACTTGTTGGGATCTAACTGTATGAAGGGATGCCTCCCATCAATCATATATTTTTTTGTCTCGCCTACAAATTCATTTATATCAATATTATATTCATCGCAATATTTTCTTAGCTGGCAGTCAGAATATTCCGAACATCCGCATTCAAGGCATCTTTCTGTTTCATATAAACATTGCTCTTCAGAAAATCCGAGGTCTACTTCTTTGAAATTATGTACACGATCAATTATTGATAACTCATACATTTTTTCGCGTGCTAATTTTTTTGTCTGTTCAAATTCCCTTTCGGATAAATTTGAAAGTTTGTGTTTCAAGCTGTAGTAATGGCTGTTCTCTTTTTCAGCTTTACCTAATTTGATAAAACTCATTATAGATTTAGCGGCTTTTTTACCTTGAGCGATAGACATTATTGCAGTTAATGGACCGGTCACAACATCACCACCGGCAAATACACCCGGTATTGATGTCTCTAACGTTTCATTGTTCACACATACTGTTCCCCATTTCTCAAGTGTACAGTCTTTATCATATTTAGAGAAATTGTTATCAACAGATTGGCCAATTGCCCCTATCAAAAAATCACAATCAATTTTAAATTCTGATCCTACTACCGGTACCGGTTTCGGTCTTTCACCGGGTTTGCTCTCAACAAGTTCCATCTTCAAACATTCTACGCCTTTCAACTTATTATTTTCTGATATGATTGATTTCGGATTCGTCAAGAATAAAATTTCAATTCCTTCTTTTTGTGCTGCTTCTATTTCTTCATGGTTAGCCGGCATTTCATTTATACTTCTTCTGTAAACAATTTTTACTTCTTCTGCACCGCAGCGCATAGCTGTGCGTGCTGCATCAATTGCAGTGTTTCCGCCGCCAACTACAATTACTCTACCATGCAGTTGTGGAATGTAACTCAAAACAACTTCACGTAGAAAATCGATGCCTCTAAAGATTCCAAATATTTTATCTTCTCCATCCAAGCCGAGTTTGCTTGCTTTATGTGCACCAACACTAAGATAAACTGAATCATATCCGCTTCGTAATAAATCTTTTATACTGAAATCAACCCCCAGTTCAACGCTGGTTTTTACTTCTACACCAAGATCAATAATCCAATTTATTTCCATGTCTAAAATCTTCTTCGGTAACCGGTATTCAGGAATTCCATAGCGCAGCATTCCCCCTAACTTGGGAAGTTTTTCAAAAATTGTAACAGAATATCCTTCAAGCGTTAGGTAGTAAGCGCAAGATAATCCCGATGGACCACCGCCAACAACTGCAACTTTTTTATTATTTTTTTCCTTAACAGTTGGTCTCCATTTATGCGGTGCGTCTTCATCAGCTATAAACCTTTTGAGTGCATTTACAGCTATCGGTTCATCAACATAATTTCTTCTGCAAGCTGCTTCGCAATCACGCACGCAAACTCTTCCAATGGAAAGCGGTAATGGATTATTTTCTTTAACAAGTTTAAGCGCTTCTTCGTATTTACCCATCGATATAAGTGCAATATAAGTTTGAGCATCAACACCCGCCGGACAGTTATTTTTGCATGGACCAATACAATCAGCATAATGATTGGACATCAATAACTCTAGAGCAGTTTTCCTTGAATCGATAACCAATTTACTTTTTGTCTGTATTTTCATTCCATTCTGAATCTTAGTAGAACATGACGGGACTAGTTTGTTCATCCCTTCAACCTCAACAACACATAAAAAACATGATGTAAAATGTTCTAATCTTTTATCATGGCACAAGGTTGGAATGCTGTCAATATTATTTTCGTGAACAACTTCAAAAATAGTTTTATCCGGTGTCGTTAATATTTGTTTACCGTTAATTGTTACATTGATTTGTTCCATAGCTTAACCCCGAATTATTATACTTTGATTATTGCATCAAGTTTACAGACATCATAGCACTTACCGCATTTAATACAAAGACCTTCGTTGAGAACGTGAACTTCTTTTTTATTACCGGTTATTGCACCGCTTGGACAAACTTTTATACACACGCCGCATCCTTTACAATTTTCTTCAACAATTTGGTACGAGATGAGAGAAGAACAATTATGCGCCGGACACTTTTTATCAAAAATGTGCGCTTCATATTCTTCACGGAAATATTTTAGTGTTGTTAAAACTGGATTAGGTGCTGTCTGCCCTAAACCGCAAAGACTGCCCATTTTAATTTTGGAAGCAAGTTCTTCCAGCAATGAAATATCCCGTTCCCTTCCTTCACCATCAGTAATCCTCTCCAATATTTCTAACATTCGCTTAGTCCCGATCCTACAGAAGGTACATTTACCGCAAGATTCTAATTGGGTGAAATTGAGAAAATATTTTGCAAGATCGACCATACATGTTGTATCGTCAAGTATTATAAGTCCGCCGGAACCCATGATAGCACCGGTTCGTGTAATTTCATCGTAATCAATTTTAAGATCACCCATGCTTGCCGGGATGCATCCGCCGGATGGACCGCCAATTTGTACTGCTTTAAACTTTCTATTATTTTTTATTCCGCCGCCAACTTCATAGACTATTTCGTTGATCGTCATGCCCATCGGTACTTCAACCAAACCGCTTCTCTTAACTTTACCGGCAAGAGCAAAAACTTTTGTACCCTTACTTTTTTCCGTGCCCATAGCGGCATATTCTTGCCAGCCATGCAAAATTATCCATGATACATTCGCATACGTTTCAACATTATTAATATTTGTAGGTTTACCCCACAATCCTTTATTAGCCGGAAACGGCGGACGCAGTCTAGGCACACCTCTTTTACCTTCGATAGATGCCATCAATGCAGTTTCTTCTCCGCATACAAATGCACCGGCACCTTCTTTTATCTTAATATCAAAGTTGAATTTTGAACCGAATATTTTTTCTCCTAAAAATCCCCAGCTTCTACATTGATTCAGTGCATTCCTCAATCGTTTAATCGCTAGAGGATATTCCGCACGGCAATAAATGTATCCTTCGTCTGCACCAATAGTATAAGCAGCGATCATCATACCTTCTAAAACCGAATGGGGGTCTCCTTCAAGAACACTTCTATCCATGAATGCACCCGGGTCACCTTCATCAGCATTACAGATTACATACTTTTTATCTGAGATTGTCTGCTTCGCAAATTTCCATTTCATCCCGGTTGAAAAACCTCCGCCGCCTCTGCCGCGTAAACCTGATTTTATTATTTGATCAATCACTTCTTCCGGAGAATAGTTTTCAATTACCGTCTGAATAGCTTTATACCCGTCGCGAGAAATGTACTCATCAATAATGTTGGGATTTATAACTCCGCAATTTCTTAATACAATTCTCTTCTGGTTTTTGAAAAATGATTCCTCTTTACAAGACTCATTACTTTTTATAACCCATTCTGAAACCGGATTTCCATTTATCAAATGTTCGTTTACAATCTTACCTACTTTATCAACAGTAACTTTAGAGTAGAGACAAGAATTCTTTTCGTCTTCAATTTCTACAAGAGCTTCTTCGTAGCACATTCCCATACAGCCGGTTTCACTCAATTCGGCATCAATGTTTTTGCTGCGGAGTTCTTCTTTAAATTTGTTGAATATTAATTCACCGCCGGCAGAAATGCCGCATGTTCCAAGCCCGACTTTAATTTTTTTCATATTCAACTCTGCATAGTTCTTCGGTTTTAATTTTCTTAATCGTCTTTTTGATCTTATCAATCGTGAGATTTCCATAAGTATCATTGTTAACCATCATAACCGGTGCTAATGAGCAGCATCCTAAACATGCAACTGATAGAAGACTAAATACACCATCGTCTGTTGTTTCACCGACTGTAATGCCCAATTCATCATTGAGAGCTGAGAGAACTGTTTTTGCACCGTTCACATGGCAAGCAGTACCTTCACATATCCTGACAATATTTTTACCCATTGGTTTCAACCGGAACTGTGCATAGAACGTGATAACACCGTAAATTTCCGCAGCCGGAATTTTAACTAACTCGCTTATGTAGTGAATTACTTTTTCCGGGACATATCCATAAGAATCTTGTGCAGACTGTAACAAAGGAATTAGTGAACCGTGCTGATGTCTTTTGTTAATGAGGTCAACTTTGAAGTTGAGAATTTCTTTTTTCTCCTCGAGTATTTCTACATCTTCCATAATTATACACCTTCATTTTTAAAAGAAAGGAAGTACAAGGTATTTGTCCGCACTGTTACACAGACAAGTACTTGTACAGTAATCTATTCTTGAAACAGAAAACCCTATAAATAAATCCAAGATTACATTTCAAATATGTTTATAATTGGATATTCCTTTACCTTTAACACACCATCAAGATTGATAATTTTCTTTTCAATGATTTTATCAATCTCGCCGAATTGTGAACCGTATATCATCAATATTAAATTGTAATTGCCGAATGTATAATCACAATAAAGAACATTTTCGGTTAATCGCAGCACCGGATAAATTTGCTCTAATTTTTCTCTGTCAACATCGACAAGCACGTATGAATAAACAGATTTTTGAGAATCCCTTGATTTACTCATACCGGGCATATCTTCAAAAGTAGTAATGCCGGCAGCATTAATAATTTCTTTTATTCCGTCATTAAGTACCGGAATACCGACCGGTAAAAACTGGGTAGAATTTATTCCTTCAAGATTTTTTATGTCTTTATCAAAAAATTTGCGGCAGCTTTCAATCGAATCGCTTTGTATTAACAAAAAAATATCAATGTCGCCTTTGGTTGCATCGCAGTAAAGAACGTTATCCATGAAGTATAATTTTTTATACAAAGCGAAGAAATCGGTATTCTCTTTTACTTTTATCATCACATAGGCAGAAACAGTATTTGCATCTTTCTTTTCAACTATTTCAATTTGTTTCGGTTTTTTATCGAGTATCTCATTGATCTTTTGAGTAATTTCATCCGCGGTGAAAGGTTTTTCAATTAAGCCATCGGCTTGCAATTCCTCCAAATCGCCAAAATCCAATTTGTCTGCATAGCCGGTTATATACATCATTGTTGTATCAGGATATTTTGATTTAATGATCTTGCCAAGTTTAATTCCGTTGATATCCGGCAGATTGATATCTACAAGAACAGTATCCAGGTTGACAGCATTCTTCTTATAGAGTTCAAGTTTGTTGAGTGCAGTAAAACCGTTTTCACAAGGTTCTACATCAAATCCTAATTGTTTAAGACCTAATGAGAGCGACCTTCTTAAAGACGATTCATCATCTATTAGCAGAATTCTTTTTTGCATTGTATTCTCCTTCTTAATAATCCTTCTAAGACTATTCAATCAGCATACCAATCTATTTTGTTTGAAATTTTAGTCTATTGAGGTAAATAAGTATGAAGTAAAATGATCGATAGTAAACTTTTTTAACAGCAATTATCTAATTCGTTGTTATGAAACAAAATAAAGTATGATAATTTTTTTAACACATTTGTTAATTATTAATAAGATGTAAAGTCCAGAATAATAAGAGCATCAGCTTTAAAGTTCTGATTGACAATAGAAATATTTTCTCCGGTAAAAAAATATTTGATAATTTTCGAATGAAAATCTCTTGATAATCAGGTAAAGAATTATGAAAGAGAGACTTAAAATGAAAGTACTGATATTAAGGAAAACACATGTCAAAAATTCTATTCAAGAAGCAGCTCTCCAAAGATGTTTATTTAATGAAACTCCACGCACCGTTAATTGCCGAAGAAAGGTCAGCCGGGCAATTCATCATCCTTCAAGTTGATGATGATTATGGGGAAAGAATTCCACTTACAATAGCAGATGCAAATGTTGACGAAGGAAGTGTTACAATAATTTTTCAAGTTGTCGGGAAAAGTACACACAAACTTTCGTTATTAAACGAAGGAGATAACGTTCCGACTCTTGTTGGTCCGTTAGGTAAACCAACACACATAGAAAATTTTGGTACTGTTGTCTGCGTTGGCGGCGGAATAGGTGTTGCACCACTTCATCCGATTGCACAAGCATTAAAAAAAGCCGGTAACCATGTGATAACAATTATAGGTGCACGAACTAAAGAATTAATTATTCTTGAAGATGAAATGAAATCTATCGCCGATGAATTTATACTTTGCACCGATGATGGTTCCTACGGACGAAAAGCATTAGTAACCGAACCGCTTAAAGAAATCTGTGAACGAAATCCAAAACCTAATATGGTTATCGCAATCGGTCCCCCCATAATGATGAAATTCTGTTCCGAGACAACAAGACCATATGGAGTATTTACTCAAGTTTCGCTTAACACAATTATGGTAGATGGAACCGGAATGTGTGGTGGATGCCGTGTTAATGTAGGCAATGAAGTAAAATTTGTCTGCGTTGATGGCCCCGAGTTTGACGGACACAAAGTTGATTTTGATAATATGATGGCTCGATTAAATTCTTACAAAGAAATAGAAAAGGAATTGCATACTTGTTATTTAGAATCTCTTATACAGAGCAAGGAGTCAAAATAATGGATCACAAAACATCTGAACAACTTGCAGAAGAAGCAAAACAATTAATTGTCGAATACATTTCTAAAATTGATGATATGAAACCGAAAGAGCGGACTCACATTCCAGCACAAGAAATGCCTTCGCAAGATCCGCTTGAAAGAATTCATAACCTTGATGAAGTTGCCCTTGGTTACACTGTTGAACAAGCACGAATTGAAGCGATGAGATGTTTGCAGTGCGTGAAAAAAACTTGTGTTGATGACTGCCCGGTTAAAATTGATATACCAAGGTTTATAAATCACATAGCTCATTCGGAATTTGAAAATGCTGCCGCTGTAATTAAAGAAGCATCACTATTACCGGCAATATGCGGAAGGGTTTGTCCGCAAGAAGTTCAATGCCAGCAAAATTGCACAGTCGGCAAAGCATTGAAAGATGTTGATAAGGCAGTTGCAATAGGACGACTTGAAAGATTTATTGCCGATTGGGAAAGAGCAACCGGCAAAATTTCGATACCTGAAGTAAAACCCGAAACTGGTAAAAAAGTTGCGGTTGTAGGCAGCGGCCCGGCTGGTTTAGTTGTCGCCGCAGATTGCAAACGCGAAGGCCATCACGTTACAGTATTTGAAGCATTCCATAAACTTGGCGGTGTACTTCGATACGGTATCCCGGAATTTAGATTACCCAATAATATCATTGATAAAGAAATTGAGACCTTATCTGCTATGGGCGTTGAATTCAAAACGAATTTTGTTGTGGGCAAAACAAGAAAACTAATGGATTTAATTAACAAGGATGGATACAATGCAGTATTTATTGGCACCGGTGCCGGGTTGCCTTTGTTCATGAATATCGAAGGAGAAAATTTAGTCGGAGTTTTTTCTGCAAATGAATATTTAACACGCGCAAATTTGATGCGTGCTTTCGAAAAAGGTAAGGCTGATACACCAATCTACCCTTCTAAAAATGTTGCTGTACTTGGCGGCGGAAATGTTGCAATGGATTCAGCCAGAATGGCAAAACGTCTCGGTGCAGAAAATGTTTATGTAGTTTACCGCAGAACAGAAGTTGAAATGCCGGCTCGTAAAGAGGAAGTTGCTCACGCCAAAGAAGAAGGTATTGAATTTTACTTTTTACAGAATGCAAAACGAATTCTGGGTAATGAAAAAGGAAAAGTACGTGCAATGGAATGTTTACGTTATGAACTTGGTGAACCGGACAATTCAGGCAGACGCAGACCGGTCGTGATTTCTAACAGTGAGTTTATTTTAGAAGTTGATACAGTGATCGTTGCAATTGGTAACAGCAGCAATCCATTGATCAGCCAAACAACTCCCGAAATAAATGTGAACAAATGGGGAAACATATTAGTAGATGAAACCCAAAAGACATCTGTAGATAAAATATTTGCCGGTGGCGATATTGTACTTGGTGCAGCTACAGTAATTCTTGCAATGGGCGAAGGCAGACGAGCCGCGGCTGCAATTAATAAAATGCTTACTGAGGAGATTGAGAAAGCAAAAGCTGCTTTGAATTAATAATAAACTGTATCAATTGTGATGAAATTTATCTATAAAATTTTCGTATCGATACCCTGCTTCACCCGATAATCTTTTGATTTCTCTATATTTTTCAAACGAGTTGTTTATTAATTCAACATTCTCATTTGTGCTTTTATCATTTTGCTGTTTAATATTTTGTTCCTTCAATCTGTAAATCAAGTAAAGTGAAAAGAGCCAATTTAATAATTCCTCAAAATTCTCTTTGCTGTAATAAATAATTCCTTCGTATTCATTTACACCAATAAAATTTCTAATTACCGGTTTTTCAAGAATAGAAACCAATCCGTTACAACTTACTTGTGGAGTTAATTTATCTTTTGCAACAGTATCATTATCAAAAATATTATTTAGTTCTATTGATGTTTCCCGTAAACTATTTAAAAGTAATAATTCATGGTAAACTTCTGCATCGCCTCTACCCAGTCTTCTAAAAATACTTCTGATAGGTGTATCGAGGAGTAACTCATCAATATAATCTTTTTGAGTAACCCTGGTTACATTTTTCACAATTTCTTCAATGCTTGAAATCATTAACCACATTATAAGAAGAACAGAATTTTCACTGTAGTTGGAATCAGGACTTGTGATTATAGTTTTATGAAGTTCATGGTTCTGCCGATTGTTATCAACCGGGAAATTTTGTTCTAATATGTTATTCAATTTTTTAACAGCAATAATTTGATTATCAAACTTTTTCAGTATTTCTTTAACGCCATCAGAAACGCCAAAATGGTTGTTCACATTTTTCAAAAGTTTATTAAACTTTTTATCAATAAATATTACTCTGTCTTCTTTTCGCTTCTTCTCATCTCCATCAAGAATACATGTCTTGATAAATCCTTCAAGTGATTCTTCATCAAACATTTGCTCAAAGGCAGTGTGCACCGGTTCGAGCTTCATTTCAGCTAATGCTCTTAAAATACTTGGTACACCTCTTCCTTGTAATTTTTTTATTAACTTTTCATAATCACCGCTCTCATCATATACTTCCCTGAAATCGAGATAGACTAAATACCTGAAGGCGTTGAGTTCAACATGAAAACCGTTCTTTGAAAAATCTTTACCCGATCTAACATATTCTAAGTTGGTAACATGTTCTCTAAAAATATAATAATGATGGGGTGAAGAATCTATTGAAAGTGCTTCCGCTATTGTTACATCCTTCGGTTCTTTGTTAACCAGTTTCAATGATGATCTAAATATTTTTCCGCTTGTGTACTGGTATTTATTATTATAAAATATCAGTGCTCTTTCTCCAAATTCTCCATTAGAATATGCATAAACATTTTCATTTAGACCGCCGAGATCATCAATAAAATCAAACAGCCAATAGTTAGTAACGTTGCTGAATAGATATCTTCTTTTTGCGAGTGGGAAAATTTCTCTTTTGTGCCGGTCAATCAACCATTGATTTGGTACTTCATGATAATACGCACGCTGGTATTCCATTCCATACTTTTCAGTAAAACCTTCTATTTGCCCATGTGCAAACATCGGCAGACCGGGAAGGGTAACCATCAAAGTACAGACACCAAAATATTTATCATCCGTACCGAATTGTTTAATCGCTGTCTCTTCATCAGGATTGCTCATAAAATTTACATATCGTTTTAATATTTCCGGTTCGAATTCGAGTGTGTTCGAAATTAGATCGCGGTATTTCGCATTTTCTTCTTTCATCATCATATGCATGAATGCTGAATTGTACACCCTATGCATACCTAAAGAACGTACAAAGTACCCTTCCATCAGCCAGAATGCTTCGGCAAGTAAAAGTGTTTCTGGCATTTCTGAATTTATTCGATCAACTACTTCGCGCCAGAATTCTTTCGGGAATAACTGGTCAAATTCACTTTGACTCATTGAATAATCTGCACGTGAAGGTATGTCGCCTCCTCTGCCCGGCGCCGGATACCACAAACGTGAAAAATGTTTTTTTGCAAGAGTCATTGCTGCATCAAACCGGATGATTGAAAACTTGCGTGCTACTTCAAATATTTTTTGTATTACCGCTTCCCTAACCTCCGAGCGAATCATATTGAGCTGTGCGGTATCATTCCACGGCATGTTTGTACCATCATTCCCGTGATAAATATAACGTGTTTCGCCGGTCTTGTTATCAATTCTCTGAAACACAACTGCTGCGTCGCTTCTGCTCCAATACCCATCTTCAATTCTCAATACTATTGATGGATCATCTGATAAATCGGGACCGGTAAAATGATAATTCGGAAAAGGCGGATAAGCTGATTGAATAAAATAATCGGGATGTTCAATTACCCATTTTGAAAAGATCCCGGTATGATTCGGTACCATATCACTTGCAAGGCGGATACCTCTTTTGCGTGCGCGCTCGTTTAAATTGTGGTACGCATATTCTCCCCCCAGATCCCAGGCAATCTGATAATCATATAATGAATATGCTGAAGCAACTGCATCTATGTTTCCTAAAATGTGTTTTATTCTTTTTGAAGCAATACTCCGTTCCCAAATTCCAATTAACCACAAGCCGTTAAACCCATATTGTGCAAGTTGATCTAATTCTTCATCCGGTATTTGATCCAAAGTTTTAATATGCCGCTGATATTTTTTTGATAATTGATCGAGCCACACATAAGAATTTTTTGCTATCATAATTACATTCGGCATCCAATCAACATCCCTCGTAAAATTTTCTGGTTCATCATAATCTTTCCAAGCATCGAGCGCATACTTGTAACCCGATTTACCAAGTGATAAAAATTCTGCTTCGCTCATTTGCCCTTTGTATTGAGGTGCAAATGTTGGTGCACCACCGCCTCCGCCAAAATGTAATATTGTGTAATCCTCTTTAATTAAATCTTTGCTGCTTAAAATTCTTGTAAGAAATTTTTCATCGAGAAGGATTCCCCACTTATCGCGGATAAAATCTAACTGCGCTTCTAAGTTATCAGGATTTTGCAGAATAGGAGTTTTGAAAAATGTAAGCAAATCCTGGTTATCCGGACCAAACTTCTTTTCGCTCTTAAAAAAATCTTCGAGTGCTGAGATTGATTTTTGTAACGCTTCCTTTTCAGTTAAATAATTTTTATCAAATAATTCTATAATGTTTTTGTTAGCCGGATTAATATTTGCAATCGTAAGAAGCATCATCTCTTCGAGTGTAATTTCAGCATTAGTCCTATCAGCAGTAAATGAATTCAAATAATCAAATGTGCTGATCTTGCCTTTGTAAACATCTATTGGTGGAAAAACAGAAATAAAATCGAATAACAGTTTTCTAGTGTCATCCTCGCCAATATTTGTATTCAAGTAATTAAGTGCCTTTGCTACTACACCGGGATTAACTTGTATTTCATACAATCTAAAAAGGTAATGATAAATTTCATCCAACAAACCGGCAGCATTTACTTCGCCGACTTTAACTTTATTTTCAGGGTGACGAATATCATTGATCTTCTTTACAAAATTTCTCACCGCAAGGTTATTAACGAATACAACATTCCCGTTAATAGAAAAGAGTTCATCATCAACCTCATATTTTTTTCTGATTTCTTTGGCGATGTGAAATTCAAATCTTGGGAATAATGCGTTTAATGGAGAACACTTCAGGAAAAAATTAGTTTGGAGTAGTATATACATAGCAGCCTTTAAAATTTCCAATAAATAATAATCATAATACAGCTAATGGGTTTATAATCGTTACGCCTTTTATTACTTGTCCTGAATTTAGATCTTCTGTAAAGAGCACAGTACATTTAGCCGCCTCAGAAGTAACGATAATCAAAGCATCCCAAAAAGATATTTTGTTAAGCAAACTAATATCAATCGCATCTTTGATCATTTCTAATGTAACCGTAATTATCTCGAATTTTTCAAAACTGTTAATTATTTCTTTTACTGCCAGTGGTTCAGCCCCTAATTTTTTGGTCGCAGCTACATAAAATTCTTGTAAAACCTGGGTAGAAATAACAATAGTGTTGCTTTCAGCCACTTCCTTGATTAACGCTCTGGCTTTTTTCTGCTTTGTTTTGCTATACTTATCAATAGAGTAAATAAAAATATTAGTATCAAAGAATATTTTATTTCTCATAAAGTTCAGCCCTATTCCATTTATGTCCTTTGGAATTAGCATCGGTTTTATCCATCAGCGAGAAACAATGATCGATCCATTTGATATCTTTTTGTTCAATTTCTTTGGATAGTAATTCCCGGATTAAAGCATTGAGTGATTTACCATGACGTTGTGCATGCTTACGGCCCTTTTTGAGAAGATCATCATCGAAAGAAAGAGTTATATTGGGCATCGTGTCCTCCACATATTATGTGTAAATATAGTACATGTCTCAGCAAACTTCAATCCAGTTTGATCTGATCTACCAATAGAAAAAATATTTTGGACTGAGCAATGCCTTTTCAAATCCAAATTGTTATTCGTTCATCATTCTCGTATATTTTTAGCCCAAAATTCGAAAATTTGCAATGGCACCAACACCTTTAATGGCTCAGTATGCAAGGATTAAAGAGAATTACCCCGATACAATTCTGCTTTTCCGTATGGGTGATTTCTTTGAAACTTTTGAAGACGATGCAAAAATTGCCTCAAAAGTACTTGGTATTACTTTAACCAAACGAGCTAATGGTGCTGCCGGAGACGTGCCGCTTGCCGGTTTTCCACACCATGCTATTGATACATATTTACCAAAGCTTGTACGTGCCGGTTACCGCGTTGCAGTTTGTGAACAGCTTGAAGATCCTAAATTTGCCAAAGGTATAGTTAAGCGTGATGTGATAGAAGTTGTTACCCCCGGGGTAGCTTTCTCAGATAAACTTCTCGATCACAAAAAGAATAATTATTTACTTTCTGTGTTTCTTGATGAAGATATTGCCGGGATTTCATTTTGCGATATTTCAACCGGTGAGTTCCAAACTTTTGAAATTAATAGAAACGAATTACTGCAGCAGCTCGGTTCTATCAATCCATCTGAGATTCTAATCCCAAAAAAGTTTAAGAATGAATTAGAACCGCTTATTCAAAAAACAGTGCCACATACACGAATAACAAAAATTGACGATTGGATTTTTAATTTTGATTTTGCATCCGAACTTTTGATGAATCATTTCAACACAAAAACTCTTAAAGGTTTCGGAATTGAAAATTTACATTCCGCAATTTGTTCTGCCGGTGCTACACTTAATTATTTAAGAGAGACACAAAAAGCTAATCTGCCCCACATCAATAAAATTTCACGTTACAATCCTTCCGATTATATGCTTCTCGATTTTTCAACTAAGAGGAATCTTGAGATTACTTTTACAATGAATGAAGGCGAACGCGAGGGTTCTTTGATTTCGATACTCGACAGAACTGAAACTCCGATGGGCGGAAGAATGCTGAAAAAATGGATCACCGCACCTTTAACCAAATTGGAGTCGATATTAAAACGCCAGGAATGTGTTGAAGAACTTTTTAAGAATAAAACTCTCCGTAAAAATTTACAGAACGAACTTAAAGAAATCGGCGATCTTGAACGTTTAACTTCAAAAGTCTGTACCGGTAGAATTAATCCGCGCGAAATGCTTAACCTTAAATCGTCATTAAAAAAAATACCACTCATCAAACAATTATTAGATATAGGTTCGGTTGAAACATTAGTAACAATAAATCAGCGGCTAAAAAATCTTGGATCATTAATAGAAAATATTGAACTTGCAATCTCCGATGATCCGCCTTTGTCTGTTGCAGATGGCGGAGCTATACGTGAAGGATTTAATACAGAACTTGATGAAATACGGGCATTATCGACTAATGCGAAAGAATGGATTTCAACTCTTCAACGTACCGAGAGAGAGCGGACAAAAATTTCATCATTAAAAGTAAGCTACAACAAAGTTTTTGGTTATTACATAGACATAAGCCACGCTAACAAAGATAAGGTACCTGAAAATTATATTCGCAAACAAACACTTGTAAACAGCGAACGATACATCACTCCAGAACTTAAAGAATATGAAGATAAAATTCTTAATGCAGAGGAGAATATCACTAAACTTGAATTACAATTGTTCGATCAAATAAGACAAGCAGCGGCATCGGAGGCAGAAGCAATCCAGGAAAATGCTCAATTGATTGCTATGCTTGATTGTTTTCAATCATTCGCAGATTGTGCCGATGAATATAAATATACCAAACCTGAACTTGGCGAATCAGGAATTGTAAATATTGTTGATGGGAGGCATCCGGTTGTTGAACGCATTTTGCCGCCCGGAGAAAAATTTACTCCAAATAGCTGCAAACTTTCATCAGAAGAAGAACAAATCATAATATTAACCGGGCCAAATATGGCTGGCAAATCTGTTTATCTCCGCCAGGTTGGATTGATTGTTCTGCTTGCACAAATTGGATCGTTTGTTCCGGCAAAAGAAGCTAAGATTGGTTTGGTCGATAGAATTTTTACACGTGTTGGCGCAAGCGATAACATTTCAGCTGGTGAATCTACTTTTCTTGTTGAAATGCAAGAAGCCGCTAACATACTGAACAATGCAACTAGCAAAAGTCTAATTCTGCTAGATGAAATTGGTAGAGGCACAAGTACATTTGATGGAATCTCTATCGCTTGGTCTATAACGGAATACCTACATGACAATCCTAACTTAAATGCTAAAACTTTGTTTGCAACTCATTACCATGAATTAAATGAAATGGCAGAACTCTTTCCAAGGATAAAAAATTTCAAGGTAGAAGTTCGTGAATACGGTGATAAAGTAATTTTCCTTCACAAGGTAACACCCGGTGGTGCTGATCATAGTTATGGAATTCAAGTCGCACAAATGGCCGGACTTCCTCAATTTGTAACGAGCCGTGCTAAAGAAGTTCTTACTAATCTTGAGAGTAAAGAATTAACACCATACGAGGTGAAGAAAGCTAAATTGGCTAAGTTGAAAAATCACGATGAATTGCAGATAAGTATGTTTGAAGTGAAAGATGATTCGTTGAGACAAGAAATATCGGATATTGCAATAAATGAATTAACGCCGCTTGAAGCATTAAATAAATTAAACCAGCTAAAAAAGAAAATCGATGGAGAACATGAACAAAAATAATTTCTCATTTACCGAGCAGATTAAAATAAATTTATCCGCGAATATCCGTCTTATCCGCGTCATCCGCGTTCTATTCTTTATAGTCTTATTTTACGGCTGCGGCAAAGATTACTCGCCTGAACAAAAAGCTTATATAGCAGAGATTGAAAATATCAGGAAAGAAAAAAATGATTGGATGAGGGATGACCCGAATTCACCATTTAATTATAAGGGTAATGTTGAATACCATAAACTAAATTATTTTGAAGTTGATCCTGAATTTCTTTTTAAAAGTAAACTTTATGAATACGAACGAAAAGACACTATTACAATTTTCGGAACAAAGGGCGAGTTAAGAAATACTGTTAGATTTGGATACGTTAAACTCAATTATAAAGGTACTGAATATAAAATAAACGTATATGAAGGAAGGGTAAGCGAAAATGAAGTTCATTACTCAATTTGGTTCACCGATGAAACAACAAATAAAGAATCATATGGGGTTGGAAGGTATATTAATTTTGAAAAGAATGATGATCCAAATTTCATTTATGATATTGATTTTAACTTAGCTTATAATCCGTACTGTGCATATTCTCCAAATTATTCGTGTGCAATACCAACAAAAAAAGATAACATAAAATTGGCAATTAACGCTGGTGAAAAAAAGTTTCATAATTAATTATTGGAGTAACAAGTGGTTGTAATTCTAGAAAAGAATGCTGCACCCGAACAAATAGAAAACGTTGTAAAACACTTAGAAGGATTTGGATTCCAAATTCACAAATCGACCGGCGCAGAAAGAACGATACTCGGTGCCATCGGTGTAAAACCAAATTTTGATATTAGAAATATCAGTATTCTTGACGGTGTTGAGGAAGTTTACCGTGTAACAACACCATTTAAACTTGCAAGTAGAAGTTTTCAAGAAAAGAATACATTAATCAAAATTAAAGATGTGGAAATAGGAGGCAACCAGGTTATGATGATTGCCGGTCCGTGTTCAATTGAAAGTGAAGAACAAATTTTTAAATTGGCCGAGATTGTTGCCAAATCAGGCGCGAAAATTTTAAGAGGCGGTGCTTTCAAACCACGTACTTCTCCCTATTCATTCCAAGGATTAGGTGAGGAAGGATTAAAACTGATGCGAGCTGCAGCAGATAAATTTAATCTACTTGTAATTTCTGAAGTAATGCAGATAAGCCATATTGAATTGATGGAACCTTACATTGATATATTCCAAATTGGCGCACGTAACATGCAAAACTTTGCTCTTCTCAAAGAGATTGGTAATATTAGAAAACCCGTGATGCTAAAACGAGGCATTGCATCAACTATCGAGGAATGGCTTATGTCTGCCGAGTATATTTTATCCGGAGGCAATAAAGAAATATTTCTTTGCGAACGTGGAATTAGAACATTCGAAAATTATACTCGCAATACGTTTGATCTTTCAGCTATTCCGGTTGTGCATAAAAAAAGCCACTTACCGGTTATTGCCGATCCTTCCCATGCAACCGGCTTACGCGATCAGGTTCCGCCAATGGCACGTGCGGCTGTAGCCGCCGGTGCGGATGGATTAATGATTGAAATACATGACGACCCCGAAAAAGCGCTGTCGGATGGTCCCCAGGCATTGTTACCAGACACATTCATAAAATTAGTTACTGAACTAAGATTAATTGCTCAAGCTATCGGTAGGACTTTATAATTGAGAACAATCTCCATCATCGGTTTAGGATTAATCGGCGGCTCTATCGCCAAAGCATTGAAATCCAGCGGTAAAGATTTCGAGATTTCAGGTTTCGATTTAGAAGAAATTGTTGAGCTTGCATATCAAGAAAAAAATATTGATAAGAGGTTGAACAATATAGAAGGTGCCCTTCAATCCGATTTGATTTTTATTTGTACTCCGGTCGATTCATCACTAAAAATATTTGATCAATTATCAGATAAATTAAAATCTAACCAGGTTATAACCGATGTTTGCAGTGTTAAAACACCATTCCAGGAAATATGGGAACGCAAAGGTAAAAATGGATTTTATATAGGTGGTCATCCGATGACCGGCAAAGAAACCGGTGGGTACAAGAATTCAGATCATCTACTATTTGAAAATACTGTTTACATCGTAAGCGATTTAGCAAAAGGATTGCCAGTAATTAATACGTTTACTGAAATAATTCACACACTTGGTGCAAGAATGACTTTTCTAAATCCCAAAATTCATGATATCATTGTCGCCGCGGTTAGTCATCTCCCCCAATTGGTTTCAGTATCATTAATTAATTCAGCCGGACTGAAAGAGAGCAATATCAATTTCTTTGATTATGCAGCCGGCGGTTTCCGCGATATGACAAGAATTGCATCAAGTGATTTTTCGATTTGGGAACCAATAATCAGGAAAAATAACAAAAATATTATTCAAGCAATTGATAATTTTATTTACGATTTACAGCAGATGAAAAGTAATATTGAGAAAAATAATTTTAATGAATTGACAAAGAAGTTCGAGAATGCAAGGAAGAAACGGGATGAAATCCCGAAAAACACAAAAGGATTTATTCATTCCTTAATTGATATATATGTTTATGTTAAAGACGAGCCGGGTGTTCTATCAAAACTCACTACTGCTCTTTTTGCAAATGGAATTAACATAAAAGATATTGAACTACTCAAAGTAAGAGAAGGTACCGGGGGAAGTTTCAGATTATCTTTTGATAATGAAGAAATAGCATCAGCTGCTAAAAATATTTTACAAAAAGAAGGTTTTTCTATAGCATAAGCAATTAGTAAAAACGTCCTCTAATTGCTATCTTTGTGCCGCAATTTTTTAGAAATATAGGAGATATTTGAATGGCTACAACCGCCGATTTCAGACCGGGTTTGGTTATAAGATGGAATAATGAACTTTGGACATTAGTTGAATTTCAACATGTGAATCCCGGTAACTGGCGAGCTTTTGTTCGTGCTAAATTAAAAAATATGAAAACCGGTAAAGTTTTGGAGAACCGCTTCAGAGCCGGCGAAAGTATTGATGATGTTAGAGTTGAAAGACATCAATACCAATTCTTGTATCGCGATGGTCAGGATTTCGTTTGTATGCATAATGAAACTTTCGATCAAATAAATATTGCACCCGATATTATCGGTGAAGGACAACAATTCTTAAAAGAAAATACAAACATCGATTTGCTGATGGATGGTTCTCAAATTGTTGCAATTGAATTACCGGTATTCATCAATCTTAGAGTTGTTTATACTGAACCTGGGGTTAAAGGTGATACAGCAACAAATACACTTAAACCGGCTAAGCTTGAAACCGGTGCAACAGTAAACGTACCTCTCTTTGTTAACGAAGGCGATCTGCTTAAAATTGATACTAGAACTTCCGGATATGTAGAACGAGTTAAAGAATAAT
>DYJK01000192.1 GCA_020723165.1 Melioribacter roseus
ATCAAAGAACAACTTATGGCTATTTCAGCAACACTTCTTGACCTTTAAACCCAGAGTGACAAAGACCAGTTCTCGGACAGACTCAAAGTCGATATAACCCGGGTAAGAGAAATATATTCCGGTTTAATGAAAGCTGCTACCGTTGCTGCGGTTTTCGATTTAAAAATCCTTCCAATTCAATTTAATTCCGGTTAAGTATAGTATACCGGCAGTTAATGATACTAAAGAAAAGATTATCATGCGGAATGGATATTCTGTATTACCGAGCAACACAATAATTTCACCAAATACAACTAGACCTCTCAAAGTATAAATAGAACCGATTGCAAGCAGAATCCATTTTAGGAAGGGTAAACGTTTAAAAACATTTGCGCCGGAAAGTCCGTACAACCCGAACAATGAAAAGAAAATTGTAACTGCAAAAGTAACAAGCACCGGTTGAAGCGATCCGCTTTCGGCAAGCAGAGCCATTTCTTCACCGGCACCGAAATATCTGTATCCTTCTGCACCTATAAAAATAATTACAATATGTAGAAGTGCGATTCCAAAACTGATTATAGAACCAGCTAATAAAAATCTTTTTCCGGTTAACATTTTTCCAATATTCTTTTAATGAATAAAATTATTATCGATGCACCGTTACATTGTTCGTAACGTATTAGTTTTAATAAACTGCCCTCTCCAAATCTTTTAGTGATTTAAAAGGAAACGGAGGGTTTAAATACTCACCTAGAAATTTATAAATTTTCATCCGTATTTCTTTAGCAAGTTTGGTATCGATTCTATCAAAACTGTGCCCACCGGGTGCATCTTTGAAAATTTCGTATTCAAATTTTTTGTTAGCTGCTTTTAACGCACGTATTAAATGCTCAACTTCAAGAACATTAACATCATCATCGTTTGTGTTGGTATGAATCAACAATGGTGTTTTTAATTTTTCAACATGATTAACGGGTGAACGTTTACGGTATTCTTCTACATTTTCTTGTGCGGTTTTACCAATGTGGTAATCGGCAGAAAACATTTTTCTATATTCATCATCATAGTAACCCATTCTTGCAACAAGATCGCTTACCGGGACACCGGCGAAAGCAACATTGTAATCATCCGGGTTTTGGAATATATCCATCAAAGTAATTAATCCTCCGTGACTCCATCCCATAATACCTACACGGTTTTCGTCAATGAAACTATAATTCTCAATCATATAATCGCGTGCAGCATTATTATCTGCAACCTCCAATCCGCCGTAATCAATTTTTTCATAAAAGCTTTTTCCATATCCGGTACTGCCGCGGTATTCAGGTGCAACAACAACATAACCTTGTGCAATCAGCTCGCGGATGATATGAGTATGATATGTCGTAAAGTTTGCGTGAACACCACCATGTGGTAAAACTATCAAAGGATATTTCTTTTCTACATCAAGCTTTATAGGAGTAAAAATATAACTCCAAAATTTTAGCGGATTATTTGCACCCATTGCTGTTGGATTCTTCACAACTACCGGCGGCGGACCAACAATAAATACTTTATCTATCTCTGCTACATCACCAACTTTATTGTACCAAAGGATATCGTCAATTGCTTTTGCAAGCTGGTCAACACGATGATCTAACGCTTCGAATTTTTTTTCTAACAAACTATCGGTACTTTTTTCCTGGGCGTCAATTTTAAGTAAGAGGATAAAAGAAAAAAGTAAAACCAACAAATATTTTAATTTCATAATTCCTCCGTTATACATAATTATGTATTAGCCGGAATTAATGCGCGGTAAAGTGATTCAATAAATTTTTTGTTAGTAGTATCATAAATGCCAAAGCCGGAACAGAACTCCCAGTAATGGAAACTGATATTATTTTGATTGCAAAGCTGTGCAATGAAGGAAGTCCAATTAACACGAGAGCTTAAATCAGCTCTTGAATATGCACCAAACTCGCCAAGATTAACCGGTATATTTTTACTTGCAGCCCAATTAATTACCGAAAGAAAGTCTTGTTCAACCTCACTTTTTTCGGAAAGCGTTCCGCTCCACGTTGTACCGAGCCAAGCATTACTGCCGCCCACCCATTCAGCGCCCTGGTGTGTGAATTCAAAAGGATTGTAATAGTGAATTGTCAGGATCATATTATTTTCATTAGCCGGTAGAACAAATTTACTTATTGAACCGGGGCCGCCCCATTCCGCCAATCCTACAAGAACGGTTCTCTTTGGATTTGTAATCCTGATTCTTTGCAATGCCTGGATGTAATAAGCATTCCATAACTCGGCAGTGAAGTTAGAATTTGGTTCGTTCAAAATTTCGAAAAATAATTTGTGAGAGTAATCTTTATAATGTTCGGCAATCTGGTCCCATAGAGCAAGAAAACGATCTCTATGAGCGGAGGGATTCTGCATGATCTCTTCGTAGTGATGAATATTGATTATGACAGCAAGATTGTTATTGAATGCTTGCTGAATAACCCAATCGATTCTCTGGAAAAATGATGACTGAATTGTGTAAGGAGAATTTTGCAGTGCGTGTCCCGACCATTTGATAGGTACTCTAACGGAATTAAATCCGGCATTTTTAATTACCGAAAAATATTCGGCTTCAAGCGTTACGCCCCAATCACCTTCATTGGGGGCTTCAAGTGCATTTCCTAAATTGATTCCTTTGCCGAGAAGTTTATTCTGTTCAAAAACATCACCTTGTAAATCATTATCGTTAGGTTCAACTGGATTGCTTTCGCTGGAACATGCAAAAAGAATAAATATGAAGGGGATAATAAGTAAGCAGATAGAGAGTCTTTTCATGAATTTTCAAGAGTTTGTAAAAGAATAGACCAAACTTAATTATTTCTTCTCTTGAATTCACAAATCAATTAGAATAATTTAGCTTAGAAAATTATCCGTATAATTTTTTTATAAATCAAATCACTACAAGAGGGTTCTATGAAGAAGAATTTATTTTTGGTCGTAGTTTTTCTTTTAACATTTCAATTGTTCTATTCGCCAATTTATTCTAAAGAGAGTAAAGTAAAATCGATCGATGGTGTTGAAATATCATTTGAAGTGAAGGGAGAAGGAAATGTTGCGTTAGTCTTTACACATGGGTGGAGCTGTGATAAATCTTATTGGAGTAATTTTCGGGATGAGTTTGCTAAAGATTTTAAAGTTGTAACAATAGATCTTGCCGGGCATGGTGAATCAGGACTGAACCGGGAGAATTATACTGTTGAACTTTTTGGAGAGGATGTCGCCGCAGTTGCTAATCATCTGAAGCTGAATAAAATTATTCTAATTGGTCATTCCATGGGTGGTGCTGTTATTATTGAAGCAGCAAAAAGATTACCCGGGAAAGTTATCGGGCTGGTTGGTGTTGATACTTATCAATCTTTTACTGACGATTGGTCGGCAGAACAAAAAGAAAATTTTCTTAAATCATTTACCGAAAACTTTGTCGAAACAACAAAAGGGTTTGTAAAATCAATGTTTCCGCTAACTGCCGATAGTAACCTGGTTAAAAAAGTTGCTGAAGATATGTCTTCTGCGCCGCCGAAAGCAGCAGTTAGCGCAATAAGAAATGTTTTCTTCTATGATCCAATACCAACTTTGAAAGAGATTAATCTTCCAATCATTTCGATTAATTGCGATATGTACCCGGTCGCTATCGAAGAGAACAAAAAGATTGTAAAAGATTTTGATGTAAAATTTATGAAAGGCGTTGGCCACTTTTTAATGCTCGAAAAACCAGATGAATTTAAAGAACTTCTATCGGAAGCAATTAATAAACTGAGTAATAAATAAATTAAAGTATAACGATGAAAATCAAAATTATATTTCTGCTGATCTTCATTTTTAATTCTATTGATTTTTCTCAAGCGATTAAAGATTATCCTATCAGACCCGTTCAACTGAACAATGTAAATATTGATAGAGGTTTTTGGCATGATAGAATGGAGACGAATAAAAACGTCACAATCCCTTATGTGCTGCAAAAGTTAAGTGAGTCCGGACGAATTGATAACTTAGTTTTTGCTGCCGGTATAAAGCAAGGTGAATTCTGTACGGCATATGCTTTCGATGATTCCGATGTTTACAAAACCATTGAAGCTGTATGTTATTCGTTGATTACATCTCCCGATAAAATGATTGAGAACAAAATTGACAGCTTGATATCAGTAATTGAGAAAGTACAAGAGGATGACGGATATATCTATTCTGCACGTAGAGTGCCTTCGGAGAAAGTTAAAAAAATGATTGGACCTGAACGATGGTCCAATCTTCAATGGAGTCATGAACTTTACAATTTAGGCCATCTTTACGAAGCTGCCGTTGCACATTATCAAGCGACTGGAAAGAAAACATTTTTAAATGTTGCAATAAAAAGTGCCGGGCTGATTGATAAAACTTTTGGTCCGGGTAAACTTCAAATTCCACCTGGTCATCAAGAAATAGAAATCGGTCTGATCAAGCTCTATAAAGTAACCGGCGAAGAAAAATATTTAAAACTTGCAAAGTATTTTCTTGATATACGGGGACGCGGAAAAGAATTAAACGGACGTGATTCATGGAGCGAATATGCACAAGACCACAAACCGGTTATTGAACAAGACAAAGCCGTTGGTCATGCAGTGCGTGCCGCCTATATGTTCTCTGCTATGACTGATGCTGTTGCTTTCACCGGGGACGAAAATTATAGGAAGGCCTTGAACAAGTTGTGGGAAAATGTTGTAAGTAAAAAGATTTATATAACCGGCGGCATCGGCGCTAAAGGATCCGGCGAAGCTTTCGGAGATGAATATGAACTACCGAACATGAGTGCCTACAACGAAACATGTTCATCTATTGCCAATATGCTCTGGAATTTTAGAATGTTTCTGCTCTACGGTGAATCGAAATACATCGATATTTTTGAAAGAACATTATACAACGGGTTCCTTTCAGGTATCGGGATGGATGGTAGATCATTCTTTTATCCCAATCCGCTTCAGTCATACGGAACGCATGTGAGAAGCCCATGGTTCACATGCGCGTGTTGTCCGCCAAATGTAGCGCGGTTTATCGCTTCATTTCCATTTTTCATTTATGCGGTTAAGGAGGAAAA
>DYJK01000024.1:0-7434 GCA_020723165.1 Melioribacter roseus
GAACATAGATACCTCCAATAAATTATTATTGCTGGAGAAACATTAACTGTTTTTTCACTTATTGGAAATATCAAGCAAATCAACCAGACGCCGTAATATAAGTGGCATTTGTGCTGTTATTGAGTATTGTGAAATAAACAACATTGCTGTTTAGCAGTGTACAAATAAATTAAATTGTTGCAACCGGCTTGTATTGTTGAATTTACAAACCGGTTGCTAAATTAATGGCAGTCTACATTTAATCGGCAGTCTTGTTCTGGACTGCGGCTTATGCGCCGCGCTGTTAGGTTGTTGAATATGTTTACAAAAATTATTCGAATATTTTTTTCGATGATATTACTTTTATTAATTGCTTGCTCTGATTCTAATATAATTGAACCAGAGAAAGAAAAAATAATTTATCATATCGAAAAAGCTAAGAGTAATGGTGCTACTTGGGATTTGATTTCTTCATTGCCAACACTAATTGAGAAGCATAGTGTAAGGCTGACTGATATTTCATGCGATCATTTAGGCAATATTTACGTATCCACTTCGGGCGGTGGTGTTTATAAAATTAATAGCAAAGATAGTACAATTATTAAAATTACTTCTGGTTTGATCCCAACAAATATTGCATATTATACGGTGTATTATGTCGGAGCTATTCTGTACAATAATAATAGAATTATTACTGGTTCAACTGATTTACAAGAAAAAGGTGGTATTTACACGCTTGATGGTGATTCATTTCAAAGTAGAATTATATGGAACAAATACGCAAATGTTATCTCTCTCTATAAAAATCCGAACGGTGAAATATTTGCTGGATGTTACTATGATCTATTAAAATCGAACGATAATGGCAATTCATGGATTAGTTTAACTGAAAATACAGAAGCTGGTTATGCCTATTTCTATTCATTTGCCTTTGATAAATATGGAAACATATATGGAGCAACAAGACGAGGTGTTTATTATTCTGATGTTGTAAAAAATCATTTCAAAAGTATTGGCTTAACCAATGAAACAATTCTTGGAATAGATCTTAATAGTCAAGAATGGATTTATGTGTCTACTGAAAATGGTAAGATATATGTTTCAAAAGACCATGGTTCAAGTTGGCAGCAATTGAATAGTTACCCTTTAAAACAAGCCCACTGTCTATATATTAATAAAAACGATAATATAATTGTTGGCACAGAAGATGGGATTTATCGTTCCGCAGATAATGGAGATAATTGGGAATTTGTAGGGCTAAAAAATAAATATATACTAAAAATAATTTCTGATTCAAATGGTAATTTAATTGCTGGGACAGATATGAACGAGATTTATTATAGTGCAAAATAAAACAACCTAACAAGTTTTACAAGCCGACCGCTTCAAACTGTTCGGCATCCCGATTTCGCCAAAGCTCATCGGGACGGGTTTGTGCAATTATAAAGTTGCGTTGTAAAAGTAGGTTGCTTTTTGAGTGAAGTGAACAAAATGAATTAATAAATAATTATTGGCGTTAGTTTTCAAAGCTGCATTGCTGTTTTGGGCGGCGGTTTAATTGTCACTCAGTTATACGGTTGAATAAAATATGAAAATCATAAAATTGGAATTTGTTATTGCCGCTGTTTTAGCATTTGTGTTTTCTATGAATGCGCAGACTAATATCTCAAGCGTTTCGATTGATTTAGGTGTAATCAGAAATTATCAATCTAATTTTGGCAATGATAAATTATATGCTTTTTATCCAGCAGTTAATGTTGGTGGGCAATTCTTTGCTAATTATTTGGAATGGGAATTCTTTGCAAGTTATTGGTCTGACGGTATATCCAAAGTATTCAATGTAAGAGATGCTGCGACTTATTCATATTCAAGTGTTGTGTTTGGAAGTCAGTTGTATTTATACCCTAGCAAAATATTAGAAGAATTTCCATTACCAATTTATCTGACTTCCGGCATTTCATACAATAAAATAAATGAAAAATATATTGGTGGAAGTGACTTTGTTGGAAACCATAATGAAGATAATTCTTTTCAGTTGATGACATTTGATATTGGCTTAGGTATTTACTTCCCCATTCTCGAAAAAATTAGGTTAAGAATTGATGCTAATATTTGTATTCCGTTTAAAAAAGATGATAGACTATATAACCAAGGTAGAAATGGAACACTAAAATTTGGTTTTGATTATTTTTTTAACCAATGAAGAAACCGTATAATCCGCACCTCAACGGCGACCGCTTTTTCGATGAGGTCTAATTGAGTCGCATTAGGGTTTGGCTTTTCAGTCCACCGCGGCGGATAGTTCTGTTAAATAAGTGTTTTTAAAATTATAAGCAGTTGTTAATTAAGTAGTATTGCTGTTCTGGTGCGACCGCTTATCGGCGACGTCGTTATATTACTAAACAATAGGAGAATAATATGTCGGGAGTAAAAGTTGGTTTCTCACATTTTATGTTATTCCGGTTAGTTATAGTAATTGGTCTAATATTATGTGTATCTAAAATTTCATTAGGTCAAAAGAATTTTAATGGGGGCTTTGAAATAAAATCCCTATTACAAAATGAACCCGTTAGTTGGTTTGCAACACGTGTTTCACAAACAAAAGATTTTGTTGTTTTTGCTTGGGATTCTACAGAATATCACACTGGTTCACATTCGGTTTCAATTGCAATAGACTCGGCACATTCTCAAGATATAATTGCATACAACTGGACAAGAACTTTTGATGATTTTACGATTGGTAAAAAATATTCGTTAACTGGCTGGATTAAAACCCTAAATTGCAAAGAACTTGCCTGGATTGTAGTTCAATGTTGGGATGAAAATTATAAGATGATAGGTTTTTCTACAACTCAACAAACATATCAAATTAAAGGCACAACCAATTGGACTGAAGTTAAAACAGATTTTACTGTTCCGGAAGGGACTAAAGAAGTTCGTATAAGAGCTGGAATAGCCTCTCCAAAAAATAATGGCGGTAAAGTTTGGTTTGACGATATAAAAATAGAATAACCAGTTAAAGGTAACATAACCGACAACTCAAAACCGACTGCTGTAGCCGGTCGGATTATTTGCAGTTTAGCTCGATGGTATTTTTGAAAGTAGAAAGTAACTAAATCTGCTAAAGGCAGATAAACATTAAAACGTAAAATTGGCAGCATAAACTGTTCAGCAGCGGTTCGGTAGCCACACTTTTAGGTGAAGCTGGTTTGCTCATAATCTATGGATGAACAAACCAGTAAATGATACTACATTGACAATCGGGGGTTTTATGAAAACAACAATAATTTTCACAGTGTTCTGTTTACTTTTTCTTTCGTGCGTTCACAATTCGAATGAAACTGAAAATAGATCCACAGCAGCAGAGTACGTTTTGCCCTATCCAGTCGGGAAGGCATATACTTGTTTTCAGGGCTTCAATTCATCTTTCTCTCACTATGGTACTTTTAAGTACTCTGTAGATTTCGACATGTCCATCGGAACCTTAGTCACTGCGGCTCGCGCCGGCCGCGTTGTTCATATTGTCGAAAATTATCCGGACGGCGATCTTACCGTGGGACATGAAAATGTAGTTATCGTAATGCATGAGGATTCTACTTACGCCCGATACGTTCATTTGACAACCAATGGAGCGCTCGTCGAAAGAAATCAACTGCTGATGCCGGGCGATTCTGTGGGATTGAGTGGAAACTCGGGACAAAGCCTCCATCCTCATTTACATTTTGATGTTACAGAAACAAATACGGGTAGAAGCGACCAGACAATTCCATTCGACTTCAAGAACACAAAACCACATCCGCTCGGATTAGAAAGAGGTGTTGTCTATGAAGCATTACCATATTGATATCGCTCCGGTTACGTACGAGCTAATACAAGACTTTTATCTGACAATCTGGTGCGGATAAATTCATTGCTGTATTCCGCCGGAAAGACTCGCCTCGCTTCCGCATTGGCGGAGCGGGCGCAGCGGACTAGTTTCAAAAATAAAGTTGCGGAGGGCGCGGAGATTTTCTACAACAGACTCGGTTGTTCTGGGCGGCGCGTTAGGTTTAACACTTATAGGTATTTATAAAAAAGAGTAATTAAATATAGTTAGAATCTAAAGCAGTGAAATTGCATTCAACAAATATGGTATTCATTCTTTGTGTATTCATTTATTCATCCGGTTTAAATGCACAGAATATATCCAAGCAAGAAATGCTTCAGTTCTATCCTTACAATATTGGAAATAGCTGGTCTTACTTGTGGATATATCATAATGTTGAAAATGACTATTATGAAGCCGGAAAAGACATATTTGTAATTTCGAAAGATACAGTGGTAAATAACATAAAATACTGGTTGGTAAAACATGATCAACGTGGTTATAGACAATATCTATCTTATCTTGAAAGAATTGACTCTGTGTCAGGAGATGTTTTAAGAATAGATAATTTAACTGCTGGTGAAATAAATTGTGTGGATAATGTATATGCAAGTGTCGGAGATACCATATCAATAGCTAATAATAAACATCTCCTTTATTGTGATAAGATGGTCGTATTGTCAATACGTGATACTATCATAAATAATTTTCAAACCACGATTCGCATTACAGCCGGACTGCCATCCTCCAGTAAATTATTCTTCGCAAGAAATATTGGGTTTCTCGGCACCGGGAAAAACTACTGGCTCGATTCGGCAAATGTTAACGGCACGGTCTTTAGCAACATCACAGATGTAAAAGATAATGATGAATCAATTATTTCAGAATTTAATTTGCGTCAAAACTATCCCAATCCGTTTAATCCAACAACAACAATTGAGTACACAATACCAACCCACCCCATCTCCCTCTCCTTGGTAAGGGGAGGGACCAAGGGTGGGGTCGTGACATTAAAAGTATACGACATACTCGGCAGAGAAGTAACTACGTTAGTGAATGAATATCAGCAGCCCGGAAGATACGAAGTGAAATTCGAAGCGAGTCATTCCGAGCAAAGCCGAGGAATGCCAAGCGGAATTTATTTCTATTGGCTTCAAGTCAGTCCCTCTGCAAGTCCGGAACATATTTATTCTTTTGTGCGGAAGATGATTTTATTGAAATGAAAAATAATAAACAAGAGGGCGACTCAGCGAGTCGCCCTACAATCCTAGTTTAATTATTGTGTTAAAGTAATCCCTTTGCACTGAACTCACTTTTTCATAATTTCGAAATAAACAATTCGGCACTCCTTAATGAATAAAATTACTGTCTATATTCCTTTTACAAATAAGGAAGACACGTCCGCATTAGTTGATCAGTTCAGGCAAAATGAATTGATAAATAAAATATTTATTCTAACGCCGGATAAAACTAATCAAATAAACAAAACCGGGTTAATCATTACCGATAATATTCTAAGCTCTTCTACTATTAAAAAGATTGTTGAAAATGCCAAGACAGATTATATTCTTTTAATAGCCAGGCCGGTAAAAATAAATTTTGGACAGTTTTCCATTGATAGATTTATACAAACCGCCGAAGCTGCAAATGCCGGGATTACCTTTTCCGATTACTTCGAAATAAAAGAGAACACACTTCAACCGCATCCTTTAATTGATTACCAGTTTGGCAGCGTCCGCGATGATTTTGATTTTGGCCCGGTGCTGTTTCTTAATACCGCCGCATTGAAGAAAGCTATCACACGTTCAAAAGAGAATTTTGAGCATGCCGGTTTTTACAATGCCCGGCTGAAACTTTCCATAAATAGTCCAATCCAACGAATACCGGAATTTTTATATACCGCCGGAGAAACCGATACCCGCAAATCCGGTGAGAAACAATTTGATTACGTTAATCCGAAGAATCGTTCAGCCCAGGTGGAAATGGAAAAAGCTGCAACGGAACATTTGAAGAGAATTGGTGCTTTTGTAATGCCTCCTTTCAAAAGAGTTAATCTTAAAAAAGACAAATTTGAATACGAGGCATCTGTAATTATTCCGGTTAAAAATAGAGAAACAACTATCCGGGATGCGGTTAACTCCGCATTAAACCAAAAAACAAATTTTAAATACAATGTTATAGTTGTTGATAACCATTCAACCGACGCTACAACGGAAATTCTTCTATCGATGCTCGAAGGACATAAGAATTTAATTCATATTATTCCAACAAGAAAAGATCTTCTTATCGGCGGATGCTGGAACGAAGCGGTTCATCATCTTATGTGCGGAAGATTTGCCGTACAACTAGATAGCGATGATCTTTACAAAGACGAAAACACCCTTCAGAAAATTGTCGATAAATTTCACAGCGATAAATGCGCCATGGTTATTGGTTCTTACTTACTCACAGATTTTGAATTAAATGAAATACCACCGGGATTAGTTGACCATAAAGAATGGACGGACAAAAACGGTCCGAACAATGCACTGCGGATAAACGGTCTTGGTGCACCGCGTGCTTTTTATACCTCCATTTTGCGTAAGATAAAAATTCCAAACGTTAGTTACGGTGAAGATTATTTTCTTGGAATTACAATATCGCGTGAATATAGAATTAGTAGAATTTATGAACCGATCTATTACTGCAGAAGGTGGGAGGGCAATACTGATTCTGCGCTCGATATTCAAAAGTTAAACACAAATAATTTTTACAAGGACCGGCTCCGCACCTTTGAAATAATTGCACGTCAAAACAAGAAAAGAATAACATGATAAGCCAAAATGTTAACTAACAACAAAATTTCAAAAAATATCAACAACGAAACAATTGCAGAGAAAGCTAAAAAACTTCTTGATGAACAGAGGTTAAGCTGGACATTGCTAAGAAATAATTATGAAAAACTAGATTCAGTAAGAACTAAAAGTTTTTATTTTGATAATTGCGAAGTTAAAGTTCAGTTCAACCCGGCACGAATCATATCAACAAGCGCAGATGTTTCGGATGAAGCAATAAATAACCGCCCTTGTTTCCTTTGTAGAGAAAATCTACCGCATGAACAAACTGCACTGGTTTACGATAAAAAATATATCATCCTTTGCAATCCTTACCCGATCTTCAATGAACATTTCACAATTCCAACGGTAAAACATACACCCCAATCAATAACAAATAGTTTTGATGAGCTTTTAGATTTGAGCGAAGACCTTGGCAAATATTACTCGCTTATTTATAACGGTCCCAAATGCGGAGCTTCGGCGCCGGATCATCTGCACTTTCAAGCGGTAACAAAAAATGTAATCCCAACAGAGGTTGAATTTGACGATCTTAAACAAAAAAGTTTTGTTAAAATAATTTCCGAACAGAAGATAGAAATCTATTTAGCAGAGAATTACAACCGGTACGCTTTTGTGTTCGAATCCGAGAATAAGGGTGAATTGCTTTATGCTTTCAAAATATTATTGAAAGCTTTAAAAAATATTTTTCCTATAGAAAACGAACCGATGCTGAATATCATTTGCTCAAACATTGAAAAAGCATGGCGGGTTTTT
>DYJK01000024.1:7444-37367 GCA_020723165.1 Melioribacter roseus
TAAACACAGACCGTACCAGTTCTTTTTTAAAGATGAGAGAAAACTTTTAATTAGTCCGGCAGTAATAGATATGGGCGGGTTGATTATATGCCCGGATGAAGAAGATTTTAATAAAATAACTAAAGAAAATGTTGCTGATATTTATAAACAGGTTTCCGTTACAAAAGAATATGCAGAATATTTTAAAAAGAAATTACTGGAAGCTTACTGATATCTTTAGCAATCACAATACTTTCACGGAAATAATACTTACATCATCTTCAAGTTCACCGCCGGTATAATCGAATATTTCTTTTTGAATCTGTTCGATAGAATCCTCATTTGGATTCAAGCGGTTAATCAAATCAAGCAGATTCTCTTGCCCGTACAACTCGCCCGATTTATTACGTGATTCTGTTATGCCATCGGTAACCAAAAATATTTCATCGCCGCTGCTCAATTTAATTTCATGATCTTCGTATTCACCGGATTTACTGAAGCCGAGCAGTAATCCTTTCGAATTTATGTATTCGGTTTTATCGGATTTATAAATAATCGGCAGATCACCGGCGCCGGAATATTTTGCTACACGATCCTTTCTGTTAAGAGTTATAACGGAAAGTGTAATAAAAACTTCCGAAATTCTTTCATCCTTATAGACCGATTCATTAACCTTATGAAGAATTTCGCTCGGGCTGAATCCTCCAGCCAATTCAAGAACAAACCGTGTTGCACTGCGTACATAACCGGCGTAAGCAACTGCAAAATACCATGCGCCCCAGCGTTTACCCATTACATCGCCAAAAACAATAACAAGATTATCGTCGTCAATTTTAAAGTAATCAATAAAGTCGCCGCCGGGAACATTTTTAAACGGGAGGTGCCAATGTTTTATTTTAAATCCTTCGAATGATGGCGCTTCATCCGGTACAACTTTAGCCCCCATCGTATCTGCCGCTTTTTGAACTTCGTCAACGACTTTAACTCTTTCTTTTTCCAAACTTTTTAGAATTGCAGAGACTTTTGCAATTACAATTTTCGGGCTCGAAGTTTTTATTAAGTAATCTTCAACTTCGAGTTCGAATCCTTGAAGTACATCATCCTCCGAACCTTTTGCCGTAAGAAAAACAAATGGTATTGCTTTCAATTCAGCATCGAGCAGTAATTGTTTTCTAAATTCTAAACCGTCCATCTCCGGCATCATTATATCGCTGATAATTAAATCGGGTTTTAGTTGATGGGCTTTTTCCAATCCCTCTTTACCGTTAATTGCATGTTCACAATTGAAGCCGGCTTTACCCAGATTAAACATAAAAAGTTTAGCGATGTTGGCTTCATCTTCTACTAATAAAATCATATTTGCAGATTTATTTTCGTTCACAGTCACCTAAGATCCAAGTATTTAATTTTTATTAAAACTTTTAATTGCATCCTGAAGATCACCGAATGATTCGAAGACACGGAAAAGACGGGTAAGTTCAAACATAGAGCGGACGGACGGACGAAACCCGACGAGTTTAAGATCTCCGCGTAGTGCAGCTACCCTTTTTAATGTATTAACTATAACACCAAGAAATGTTGAATCAATAAAATCTACGGATGATAAATCAATGATTACCTTGCGATAACCGGTATCAATTTTGTCGTTGATCATACTTTTTAACCGGTCTGCCTCTTTTAAAGTTGCCCTATCAATATTCACTATTTCAACTACAATATCGTCTATCACTTCTTCAATTATTCCCATTTTATCATCTCCTTTTTATACTATGCAAATTATTTTTTATCTGATTCTATTTTATATTTATCCATCAGCCGGTAAAGCGTAGCCCGACCGATTTTTAGTTTACGTGCTGCTTCAACAATATTCCCCTCGGTGGATTTTAGCGCATGTTTAATTGCTTCCTCTTTTAATTTTTCAAAAGGAATTATCGGTGAATCATCGCCGAATAATTTACCGTTAGCCGAAATAGATGCAGCGTTAAAGTTCGTATTAATGTTTTGGGGAAGTACATCCACTTCCACGTAATCACCATCGGAGAGGATAATGCATCTTTCCAAAGTATTTTCCAATTCACGAACGTTACCCGGCCAATCGTAATCATAAATAGTTTTAAGTGTTTGTTTAGTCAGCCCCTTAATATTCTTGCCGAGTTTGGCGTTAAATTGCCTTACAAAATGATCGATCAAAACAACTATATCACCCTTTCTTTCGCGCAATGACGGAATATAAATAGGGAAAGAACATAATCTGTAATAGAGGTCTTCCCTGAACTGTTTGTTTTCAACCGCAACTTTCAAATCCCGGTTAGTAGCGGAAATTATTCTCACATCACTTTTAATAACTTCGTTACCACCGATCCGTTCAAATTCTTTTGATTGGATTACCCTTAAAATTTTTGCTTGGAGAGACATTTCCATCTCGCCTATTTCATCTAAGAAGATCGTACCGCCTTTTGCAAGTTCGAACTTCCCGATTTTCCTCTGGTGTGCACCGGTGAATGATCCTTTTTCATGACCGAAGAGTTCGCTTTCTAAAAGCTCCCTGGGTATCGAAGCGCAATTAACAACAACAAACGGTGCATTTTTTCTTCTGCCGTTGTAATGAATTGCACGTGCAACAAGTTCTTTCCCGGTTCCGCTTTCTCCTTGAATAAGAACGGTAATATCATTATCCAAAACTTTTGATATCATTCGAAAAGCATCTTGCATTTTTTTATCGGCAGAAATTATATTCTCAAAGCTAAATTCTTTTTGAAGATTCTCTTTTAATTTTTCAAGTTCTCTTTCGAGATCGTAGTTTTTAATAGCATTACGGATTGCCGGTTCAAGCCGGTTTTTATCAATCGGTTTGGGAAAATAATCGAACGCACCCAACCGTATCGATTCCAGCGCAACCTCCACACTACCTTGTGCCGAGAGCATTATAACCGGGAGCTGTGGATTTTTTATCTTAATTGATCTTAACACATCATTACCATTAATATCCGGCAGCATAATATCAAGCAAAATGAGATCCGGATTATCCGATAAAGAATTTAACGCATCATTTCCGTTAGTAAACGTTTTTACATTATAACTCCATTGATTGCGGCACCAATGCGTAAGCATTTTAAGTATTGATTCTTCGTCATCAATAATGAATAATGTTTTTTCCAATGCTTCCTCTTTATTTTGGTAAACGAACAATAAAAGTTGAACCTTTATCTACTTCGCTTTTAACACGAACCACACCTTTGTGGAGTTCAACTATTTGTTTGACTCGCGCTAAACCTAAACCGGCCCCGGTAACCGGTGCACCCGGTCGGTAAATTTTACTAAACTTTTGAAATAGTTTGGGAAGATCTTTTTCAGGAATACCAATCCCGGTATCCGTTACGGTTACTTCAACTTCTTTGCCGTAATCATGAACCATAACGGAAATTCTGCCGCCTTTATTTGTAAACTTAACTGCATTTGATACCAGGTTATTAAATACTTGTCCAAGCCGTTCTCTATCGCCATTAATTGTAATTTCATTACCGGGAAACTCCCTGGAAATATGCAGCTGCTTTTCATTCAACTGAATTGAAAAAGTTTCAATTACTTCATTAATAAGGTGCAGCAAAAGTACAGTTTCTTTTTTTAGCTCTTCTTCGCCGGATTCTAATTTAGAAAATTCCAAAATATCATTTATTAATTTTGCAAGCCGCTTTCCCTCGCTCAAAATTATTTCGCTGAATTCCTTCAGAGTATCTTTCGGTAAATCCGGATCAGATGCAATTGTCTCGGCAAACCCCACAACAGAAGCAAGCGGTGTGCGGAGTTCGTGCGATATATTCGAGATGAAATCATTTTTTAATTTGTTTAACTCTTCCAGCATAGAAATCTTATGCCTAGCACGTTCACGCTCGATCGAAATAATTCTGTTGGCTTCAACAAGTTTGGTGTTAAGATCGCGTATTTTTTGTTCGTCTAATTTTCTATCGGTTATATTACGACCGATACTAATCATACCGGAAACATCACCATCACTTACCAATGGTTTAGCATGTATTTCAAACGTAACCCCTTTATCAAATCTATCAAGAAAGGCTGCTTCAAAAGTAGTAACCTGGTTGGAACTTAATATTTTGCTGAACGCTTCAGCTATTTTAGGTTCATCTTCTTTATCGATAAATTCAAGAAAATGTTTCCCGAGCATTTCGTCCGGTGTGTAACCCAAAGCTTTTGCACCGTTCTCGTTTACTAAACTGAAATAACCAAAACCGTTTAGTATGAATATCAAATCATCGGCGGTGTCAATCAGCATTCTAAAACGTTCTTCCGATGTCTGCAGCTTCAACTGGATTACTTTTTCGTCGGTAATTTCGTTTATCATTCCAACAATGCGAACTACATCATTATTGCGAATAATTGGTATTCCTGAATGTCTTACCCAATGCTCTTTGCCAAAGCGGTCCCTCATTTTATAATCTACAAATGACGATTCACCTTCGCGGAGTTTATTTATGAAATCCCGGAACCTCTTGAAATCTGCATCCTCTATAGTGCGTAACAACAAAAATTTGTTGCTGTAAACTTCTTCCGGTGAATATCCAAACAAGTTGCGTACTGCATCGGTAACAAAATAATATTCCGAACCATCGGCATTAGTTGAGTAAAGTACCGAGGAGATGTTGCTCGCAGTCTCTTTAAATGCAAATTCCGATTCCACTTCTTTTGTTATATCACAGAAAAAACTTAATGCGAGTTCTTTCCCGGTATCTTCAATAGGTATTGAGTTAACAGTAAACCACTTATCATTATTCTCTGTTGAATATTTCAGCCTAAAATTATTAACCGCTTCCTTTTTGGATGTTGATAATACAAAAGGAAGTTTTTCCAGCTGTAGCAAATTGTTCTGTTTGTCAAAAAACTTGCATCCTTTGAGAAAGTCAAGCGTAAACCCGTTTTTATTCACTTCCAACAGTTCGGCAAATTTCTGATTCAGTTTTATGAAGCTTAATGTTTTATCGGAAATGAGTATTGGAAAATTTAGATTTAACAAATCCTCAATTTTATTTTTAAAACTATCTTTCTCTTCAACAACTTTATTCTCAACAGCCAGTTTGAGTAATGATTGTAATTTGGAACTTAGAGTTTTACTATCAGGGAGCTTGCCGGTGGAAAACAAAACCAAATAATATTTGATTTTTTCCTTACCGGCCAATTCATACCGGTAAAGCGAGGAGTAGCCATACTTTTTAGCAAGGTCTGTAAATGCTTTCGATTTTTTTATTTCGGTTAAGGTGTTGCCTGGAGAAGTAACGAGTAGATTGATCGATTTTAATTCCTTTAAGGAAGTGTCTATATCTCCGTATTTATTTGTGATAATTAAGTCTTTCCCGTTTTTAGAGAATATATAACCCGAATCGCTTTTGCAGAAAGCGCAGATATCAATCAATAATTTTTCGAATCTTTCATTCATAAAAGGAATCATTACTCAATAGAATGCTAATATTAAAATAAGAAATTCAATTGAGTAAATATATAACCGGACTTTCTTATTTACTTCCTATTATTAACGTGGAATACTAAGAAAAATAGAACGGATAATAAAGAAACAGCAAACCAATATCCCAATCGTTTATCTGCTTCAATTAAAAATGAACCGGCAATAGGACCGGCTAAAGTACCGGCACCATACATCATTAAATAATAACCATTTGCTTGAGCCATAAACTCTTTATCAACTTTTTCAACAGTGTAATTCAAACCAATTGTATAAAATGCCGGGACAATTCCCCCTATCAAAAAAAATATTACAAGCAACAAATCAAATCTTATAATTAATGCCGGGATCAAAAACATAAAACCAAGAATCAGTGATATAGCCAATAATAGTTTGTAGCGATCATACTTATCAGAGACCGATCCGATAATATATAAAAGAACTATTCCGCCTACTACAAATGAGGCCAGCATAAAAGAAACTTCGTTAGAGGTAAAACCATTTCGTAAACCGTACAGTGGGAGCGCAACAACAATTGATGATTCCAGTAATCCATAAAATGCAGCAGCCAGCAAACTAATCAAAGGCATTTTATTAATGGGCATCTTATCGGGCAGCCGGTCACTTTGCGAAATCTTAAGTTCTTCCATAAATAATGACTGAATGACAAGCACAGTGAGCATAATAGAACCGCCGATAACAAACGGTATCCAGTTCGCAATTTCGATTGTCCAAATCAACAGTGTTCCTACAGCGATGCCCACTGATAACAAAACAACATACAAACCGATATTTTTTCCACGGTTTGTTTCATTGCTATAATAATTTATCATCACCTCGGTTGAAACAAAAACAAATGTTCCGCCAATACCCATAAAAAATTTTATAGGAAATAAAAGCAAGTAGTCGTACCAAAAAATATGTCCATAAGCGCCAAGCATCCAGATAAATAATCCGGTCAGCAATATTTTTTTTACATTATACCGGTCGATTAATCTGCCGGCGAACTTAGAAAATAAAAAAACGCCAAGGCAGTTAGAAAATGTAAGCAATCCATTAACGTAACTTGAAACATTATTTTGTTCTGAAAGAAGTACTGTTACCGGTGTGATCAATCCGAAACCGACGCCGCCTATACTAACTCCAATTAGCGCTAAATAAAAATTCCGTGGCATAATTTTCCGTAAACGTTAAGTAAAAATACTTTACTAAGAGCTCATTCTACAAATACTTTAGTTTGTGTAATACATAAATGAATTATAATCGATAAGTTTGCAATGCAATTATTGAACATGGTAGTAATGAAAATAAAAAAACCTGAACTATTAGCACCAGCTGGTGATTGGAGTATGCTGAACTCCGCAATAAACGCCGGGGCAAGTGCTGTATATCTTGGTGTAGAAAAACTCAATATGCGCGCAATGGCAGATAATTTCAGTATCAATGAATTAAACGAAATAGTAACACATTGCAAAAGTAAAAATGTAAAAGTACATCTTACATTAAACACAATTGTATTTGAAAACGAACTTGACGACTTAGATCAAATAATCCGCAAAGCTAAATACGCCGGTGTTGATATGATTATCTGCTGGGATTTTTCCGTAATAAACAAATGTAAAGAATACTCTATACCTTTCTGCATCAGTACGCAAGCATCGATATCAAACTCCGGTTCAGTAAAATTTTTTGAGAATCTTGGCGCTAAAAGAATTGTCCTTGCACGCGAGTGTACCCTTGATAAAATCCGTGAGATAAGAGAAAAAACAAACCTGGAAATTGAGACCTTCGTACACGGCGCTATGTGTATCGCTGTAAGCGGAAGGTGCTTTATGAGTCATGAAATATTTAATAAAAGTGCAAACCGAGGTGAATGTATCCAGCCATGCCGCAGAGAATATGAAATAATCGATAAGGATGAAAGTTATTCTTTGATGTTGGGTGATGATTATGTAATGTCTCCGAAAGATCTTTGCACAATCGAATTTATTGATAAACTGATAGAGTCCGGAATTGATTCGTTCAAAATTGAAGGAAGAAAAAGAAGCCCTGAATATATTGCTAAAGTTGTTAGTGTTTATAGAAAAGCGATTGATCTTTACTTTGAGAATAAACTTACAGACGACATAAAGACAGAAATGGTTAACGAATTAAGTAAAGTTTACAACCGGGGATTTTCACCGGGATTTTATTTGGGTGTGCCTGGTAGTGAAAGCTATGCACAGATTTATGGTAGCATAGCTACTACGCGAAAAATTTATATAGGTAAGATTTTAAATTATTACCAGAAAAGTAAAATTGCTTATGTATCAATTGATGCCGGTACATTGAAAAAAGGGGATTCTATCTATATCATAGGAAACACAACCGGAACAGTTGAAACAAATATCAGCAAGCTGATTCTTGATAGCGAAGAGATAGAATCTGCCTCTAAAGGTTCAAAAGTTACGTTCGAATGCAGCGAAAGGGTAAGAGAGTATGATAAGGTGTATAAAATAATTGATGCGGAAAATTAATCACTTCCACTGAAGAGATGGCTTCTGTCCTGAAATGTTAAAGCTTGCAAGTGCCTCATCTAATTGATTAAAAATTTTAAATACTTTATCCATCCTGGTTATCACAAACACCAACGAAGGCATATCTTTATTATAAACAAGCCGGAGGTCACCATTCATCGAATTGACCTTTTTCAGAAGAGCCACCATTGCCCCGAGAAATGTAGAATCAAGGTATTCACAAATACTTAAATCAATAACAAATTTGTTAGTACCCTCGTTAATAACTTCAGTTACAAAATCTTTGAATTTTACTGCTTTGGCAAGGGTTGCTCTATTTAAAAAGACGTGTACTACTGCTACGTCTTCATATTTTTCTAATTTAAATTCCATATATAACTATATACTTCAGTATTCCGTTTTTCTTGTGAGTCAATATATAAATTATTGTTATAATTAAAAACTTGTCAAATAATTATACCCTTATAAGAAATCTTTCATCACATCGTTTCCGGTATTACAGATTTTAAAGAATACTTATGAATTGTTTAAAAAAAAGAAGGCGAAGGAACTTTAAAAACTTTTACCCTTCGCCAATCTTAAGGACGGAGTCCATATGTGTGTGTACACCTACAAGTGCAATTCGTATGCCATTTGGTTTTTGTAATTATGTATTGATTAAAGAGTTAAAATTGATAAAAAACAAAAGAATCTGTACTTACGAATATTAGTAATTACAAATAAGGACGAATATTTTTCGTGCTGAGTGAAAATTCTTCGGCTGCTAAAGTCTAAACTTATAGCTGAGCCAAACATTATTTCTAAGAAGGTGCATCGTTATTTCATTAGAAATACTTGCGCCGGATTCATTAACTGTGTTGTTGAACAGCAGCAAATCAAGCTGGCTATAAATCCAAATTAAGGCATAAGATGCAATCAATATATTTCTCGTTTTGTACGATCTGTTATAATCGTCATACTTTTCCCGGATTAAATTTTCATCGGTTTCGTTCAAGTAGAGATCCGATTTTTTATTTGCATCTATGATGAAATAGATCATCGCGGTCAAATTTAAACCGGATACTGCTGAAAGGATGTAGCCCTTTGGTGTATCGCCTTTATGAATTTGGCCGAGGCCGGGTAAAGCAATGTTTTTGATTATAGAAATTCTCATTTGTTCCCGGATATATTCGGGCGAGTTTAGTATTTGCCTAAGTGAATCGCTTACAACCGGCGGCGGCTCTATACTTTTAAGATAATCACTCTTTACCTGGTTAAACAGCAAAATGATTTTAGGAGAAACATTTTGGGGATCGGGATTATAATTTTTATTAATCTTTAATATCTCTAAAAAATTTGATATTGCAGAATCTTCAACTGCTATCGAATAGAACGAGATGGCTCTCATAAAATGAATATCAATTTTTACTATACTTTCTATGCCGGTTTGTTTGAGAAAATTTCCTGAAAGCTGGATGACTCTTTCATACTCGAATGATTCATACTCCTTTTTTATTTTGTCATAGGTAACATCCTGGGCTGAAATTGAAGAGGCAGCATAGAAGAGTCCAAATATGAATAAGAAGATTTTTTTTGTCATTTAATCAGCAGCATTTTTTTTGTCTGAACAAAATTATCCGAGCTGAGACGGTAAAAATAGATTCCGGTTGAAACATCATTATTGTTTTTATCTTTACCATTCCACACAGAAGTATAACTACCCGGCAAATACTCTCCTTTTCGTAAAGTAACTACGTGTTCGCCTAATGTGGAATATATATCTAATGTAATGTATGACGATTTTTTGAGTTCAAATGTAATGTTTGTGCTTGGATTAAAAGGATTCGGGTAATTTTGGTATAACGTAAATCTCGATGGAATTAATTCATCATCAACGCTTGGAATGGTAGTATCTATATATATTTCAACATCACGAATTACACTGCCACTGATATCCCTACCGCCGAATACTACAACCGTACTCTGATAATTTACAACAACCGGACTGGACCGTGCAAAATTTAACTGCGGCAAATTACGGATATTTAAAGCACCGGTACTTGAGTTTAGCGTTACCTCTTCCACAGTCCTTAAAGATGGGCTCTCCTCGTTATAACCGCCAACGATAAATCCTTTTTTCTTAATTGAATTATAGACTGCTGCACCGCCGGCTCTCGGAGTTAAAAGTTTTTCATTCAGCAAAGTATATTCTTTGGTAGAAACATTAAACTTTCTAATAGTATTTTTAATGCCATTATAGTATCCGCCGAAAATATAAATATTATCCCCTAATAGAAAAGTCATATGTTGTTGTGGGGTTTCGGATGATTCGAACGAATAAGTAAAATTCTTTTCTATAAAATCATATTCTGTAATGAAGGGCAGAGTTCTATTTGCCTCAATGGGATTACCGCCAATAATATAAAATTTATTCCCCTTTATGTGACCGGTAGATAGTGACCGCCCGAAGTTGTATTTAGTATCGAACGTATTGGGAGTATCATTTTCGACAAAGTTCCAAAATTCTAAATTGTTTCTATCGCCCGAAGTATAGTCCACTCCGCCAAAGAACATTAAGAAAGAATTCCAGACATCCGCAACTATTTGATTACGTGGCTGATTGATTTTCCCAACCATTTTCCATGAATTAACGGCAACATTCGGATCAAATTCCTGGATCCAATCGACCGCACTCTGTAAAGAATCGGAATAACCACCAACGATATAAATTTTATTATTGTATAACACCACTCCGCCTCCGGAGACCGGGTAAGGCATCTTACCTATTACCTTCCAAAATCCTTGTGCAAAAATTTCGGAGGCGCCAAGCAGTATTAGTAGTATTAATAGTTTCTTCATGCTTTATACTTATTTTCTATAACGTGGTCAATTTCTATACCACAATAATTTATTACCTCTTCAATGTAAATCTAAAATTAAGGGTATCGCCCTTACTAATATTAAAAAGTGTATCTACATCTTTATAACCTGGACTTTTTATTGCCAATCTTGTTGGTCCCGGTTTTACTTTAATTAATCTCAACGGTGGTGGAGTTTCACCTTTATAATCATTGTTAATATAAATCGAGCCGTATGGTCTTACATCACAAGTGATATAGCCCATCAAAGTATCGAACAGAACATTTATGCGAGTAATTTCATTCCTTTTAATATTAATAAGACTCGAATAAATGGGATAATCTTTATTTACACTGATAAGTTTTAGTGTGTGATCGCCTTCTGTAAGAGAAACCGGGCGGTTCATAGGTGTGGCTTCTATTTTTTCTCCGTCTACATAAACTTCTGCAAAAGGTCTTGTATCAACAAATAAACTGCCGTATTTAATTACTACCGGGTAAGTTTGCTCACTTAAACTTGTATCTTTTGTTGTCTCGCCTGAATCTGTTATTAACGGTTCGCCAACATTATTATCGTTTTGCAACTGCTCGCTGTTTTGATTGATCGGATTAATCGCCGGTGGATTCTCTGCTTGATTGTTTCCTAAAGTTTGATTCTGTAATTGACCATTGCCATCAACATTGCTTGTTCTCGTTAGCAAATAAATGAAAATACTAACCGTTACAGCAAGAGTGATGACCGCGAAAATCCATTTTCTATTACTTCCGTTTTTCTGATCTTGAATGTTGTTCAAAGTTACGGTGTTAAATTCAATTTCGGCATTTAAATCTTTCAAAACATCTTTAGCGGAATTGTATCTATTACTAACATTTTTTCTTAAGAGATGGTAAAGAATATCTTTGATGTGGCGGGATAATGATTCCAGCTTGGTGCTAATTACAGATTCATCAAAGCTCATGATCTCGTTTAGCGTTAAACTAACATTCTCTTTTAAAAACAGATTTGAGCCGGTGAAAATTTCTGCTAAAACAACCCCGGCAGAGAAAAGATCGCTTTGAGGAGTAAGCTTTGCACCGCGCACTTGTTCGGGAGACATGTAGCTTGGCGTACCTACAATTGAATATGGATTGGTTACAAAATTATCTTCGGAAGAAAGCGCCAACCCGAAATCCCCAAGTTTAACATTTAGATTGTTGTCAATAAAAATGTTTTCGGGTTTAATATCACGGTGAATGATCCGGTTGCTGTGAGCAAAGTCTAATGCCCTCATCAACTGAATCATCATTTTTTCTTTTTGTTCAATCGTTAACTCTTTCGTCTTCATTAAATTGCGAAGACTCATTCCTTCAATGTACTCGAATGATATGTAGAAATATTCTTTGTGTGTACCGAAATCCAAAACCTTAATTATGTTGGGATGATCGAGTTTCGCAAGCAGTTTAGCTTCTCGTTTGAATCTCTCTACCAAAGACTGGTCTGAAATTTTCTGTGTGTTAAGAACTTTGAGAATAATTTTTTTTGATAAGTAAACATGGTTTGCAAGATAAACTGCCGCATGCTCATCTTTCTTGAGTACTTCGATTATCTCGAACTTATCAAATAAAATTTCAGTAGTAATCCCAGGCACGATTTATTGCTCACCCATTTCTTTTAGTTTAAGTTGTATCCAGCGAACAGACACATCAAGCGACTTTGCGGTTGAAGTTCGGTTTCCGTTAAATTCCTCCAGCCGTTTTTTGAGAAGCAGTAATTCAAACTCCGGGAGCGTTCCTTTAAAGTCGGATAAATCTTGTGTGTCCTCAAGTATAATATGTTCCGCTTGAATTTTGTTATTGTCGCACAAGATAATGGCTCTTTGAATTACATTGATAAGTTGACGAATGTTGCCGGGCCAATAATAATTTTCCAGTTTTCTTACAGCCGCAGTATCAATTGTAATTTCTTTTTTCCCTAGCTTTCTTGCAAAGTGAATAGCAAGCAGCGGAATATCTTCCCTTCTTTCGCGCAGCGGCGGCATTTTAATCGGGAAAACATTTAATCTATAGAAAAGATCTTCGCGGAAGCGCCCATCTTTTGTTAGCATGCCCAAATCTTTGTTGGTTGCTGCAATAATTCTTACATCAATTTTTTTAACTTTTGTATCGCCGAGACGGATAATCTCACGGTTCTCTAAAACACGCAGTAGTTTTGCTTGTAATGCACTTGAAATGTCTGCAATTTCATCAAGTAAAAATGTTCCTTCATTTGCTGCTTCTAACAATCCTTGTTTATCACTATTCGCACCGGTGAAAGCACCTTTCTTGTATCCAAACAATTCACTCTCCAGAAGACTATCAGGAATAGAACCACAGAATTGTGCTAGAAACGGTTTCTCTTTTCTCTTACTTAACTGGTGTATTGCTTTAGCCGCTATTTCTTTACCGGTGCCGCTTTCACCAACAATCAAAACTGTTGCATCGGTTTGAGCAACTTTATAAATAAGCTGACCTAAATTTCTCATTGTTACACTTGTGCCGATCATCTCGGGAATATCTTCTTTCAATTGCAGCTTATTAAAAAGAATTCTGTTCTCTTTTTCTAATTCTTCCAGTCTCAAAATTCTATCCAATGCAAGCGAAACTAAATTAGAGAAGAAATTGAGAAAGAGTAGATTTTCTTCGGTAAATTCTCTCCGGTCTAAAGTACTGTCGGCAATTATCACTCCCCAGATTTTTCCATCGCGAATTATTGGTACGCCAATCACAGATTTTATTCTGTGGATCTGCACACTTTCAAATTGTGAAAGGTTGGGATCGCCCATTACATCGTGATAAAGAAGTGGTTTCTTTTCTTTAATTACTTTTTGAAGAATACCCGAAGAAAATTCCGCCAGATCAGTAATGCTCTCACTAGATATTTTTCTAGCTGAGATTATCGAAAAACGGTTGGTTGCTTCATCATATCTTACAAACAAACCGCGCTCGGCATTGATAATTTTAATAACAATATCAATCGTATCTTCGATAAGTGATTCTTGATGTTCGGCTGAATTCAATATTTGACTGAATTCGTAGAGCGCTTCAAATTCTTCTTTTGAAAGATTTTTTATGTGATTAATATTTTCTGCAATGAAGTTGTTCATATATTCTTTATTGAACTACAAATGATGCTTCTTTCGATCGCGCCTGATTATTATACTCATCAACACACCAGATTACCCAGTAATACTCACCGCTTGGTAAAGTAACATCGGGTGTTAATCTCACATCATCGCCCGAAATATTATCTTTGGACCAATAGAGTTCCGGAGGAATTGCCCCCGTATAAATTTCCACTTTATAGTGAAAACTAAATCCGGGTGAAAACCGGTTCCAAACCAAAGTTGGCTGTGAACTAACTACTGCGCTGTTTATCGGTTCTTTCGGAATAATTTCTTTATCTATTACACGGGAAATTCTCGTACTGCCGATTGTGTACGTATATCCTTCATTATCTCTGGCTATAACAATGAAATCTTTGCCAAGTCCGCTGCTCAGGTTTTGCTGCCCGAAATCATAATTGATTTCATAGAATCCGGTTGAAGGATTATAAACTAATTGTTGATCAAAACCAAGTGCATTGCATTTTATGCGTACTAAATTGACATCACCTTCAGCATCTATTAATGATGCTTGAGCTGCAAGACGGTAACGTGTTTCCGTATATCTAAAAATTACACTTGTAGAAATATTAATGCTGCCCAATTCCGGTATGGAATTTAAAAATACATCATCGATTGATGTAGTATCCTGGTTTCCGAACTGCACAAATGTAGAATCACTTCGATAATTTTCTTTACTAAATACTAACCAGCCGTTTTTATAACTAACATTATTCAAAGTATAATTTCCATTTGCATCGGTGTGAACAAGCAGATTCTGATTCTTCCATGATACATTAACATTTGAAATTCCTTGACGGGGCAGCGAGACTGTTTTTACAGAACCGGTTATTTGTCCTATATTATAGTTTAAAGTTATGTTGTCAACTCTTAAGCTGTTAAGTGTTCCCCACTGCACAAATTGCGAATCCTTTTTAAGTCCGTCTCTTTCGTAGTAAAGCATACCATTTTTTATCGGTACATTTTCAATTTTGAAATATCCATTTAAATTTGTAACGCTCAACTTGTTTTCGTCTTTCCAAATAACATTTACATTTACAGCCGGTTTATCCACCGGTGTAAAAACATAGCCATCAAGTGTACCGATCGTATAACTCAATATTTTTTCATCAAGACGTACAGATTGAGCGTTATTCCATTCCACGAACAGAGAATCTTTTGCAAGCCCACTCTTCTCAAAATAAACATACCCGTTATTAGTTTGAATATTTTCAAATTTATAATAGCCGCTGCTGTTTGTTGAAATTACGATGTTTTGATTTTTCCATGTAACGCTAACCCCGGATGCTGCGGAATGCGGCGGCGTGAAAACAAAACCGTCGAGTGTGCCGATTGTGTATCCTAAAAATTTTTCTTCAAGTCGTCTGTTCTTTTGATTGTTCCATCTTACGTATAATGAATCTTCTGTATAACCTTCTTTTTCATAAAACATCCAGCCATCGTTCCGTAAAATATTTTCTACTTTGTAATATCCGTTTGTATCTGTAACGACAACAACATTTTGATTTCTCCAGGTTACTTTTGCGCCAACAATAGGAACGCGTGCCGGGGTTAATAGAAATCCATCGGCTAAACCATACTTGGAATCAGGATTTAACGGATCGAGCGGATTGAGATGCGGTGCATCGCAAGAAAGTAATACAAATAATAAAAGTGATATTTCTAATAGTATTTTTATCTGTTTCATAGAAAAAGTTTAAAAAACGTACAATAAGATAGGTTATTTGCGCAAATTTTTCGCACCACGCAAAATTTTAGGGTTATAATATGCAGATAATTTTTCGAATTATAAATTCAAATTTATAGCGCCAGTGAGATAGAGCGCAGCTTTTCCTGATATCTTGACACGGGCTCCATTATTTTCACATTGCAGCTCGCCAACCCTTTTGGATACTTGTAATGCAGTTAATTTGTTTTTACCGAGTTTTTCAGACCAATAAGGAGTTAACACCGTATGAGCCGAGCCGGTAACCGGATCTTCATTAATACCAACATTAGGCGCAAACATGCGAGAAACAAAATCTACAGTTGAACCTTTTGCCGTGATAATGACTGCATGTTGATGAATACCTTTTATCAATTCAAAGTTCGGATTATAATTTCGAATGAAATCTTCAGAATCAAAAACAAGAAATAAATATTCTCCGCCTTCTAAAATTTCTATCGGTTTGATTTTAAAACATTCATTTAACTTTTCCGGGACAGTTGTTGGTACCGGTTTATTAGATGGAAAATTTAAGGAAAGCATTTCGCCATCTTTCTCAACAAACAGATCACCACTTCGAGATGTAAATTTTATTCTGCTGATATTCTTTTCGATGAAATTAAAAATAACATAAGCACTTGCAAGTGTTGCATGTCCGCATAAATTAACTTCAGTTGCCGGTGTCATCCAGCGGATATGATAATGATCTCCCTCTTTTACAAAGTACGCTGTCTCGGAAAGATTATTTTCAGCAGCAATATTTTGAAGTGTTTTGTCATCAAGCCATTTTTCAAGCGGAATAACCGCCGCCGGGTTTCCTCCAAATTGTTTTGATGTGAACGCATCCACTTGATAAATTGGTAACGTCATATTATCTCCTTCGTTACTATTTTCTTGCTCATGTTCTTATTCTTACTCTTTTTCAGATTAGGATCAAAAGCAAGATCAGGATTTATTAAAGAAAAATTTTTTATGTAAGAACGGAATAACCGCAACTTTCAATCCTTCGATGTACAGTTCTTTTCTGTTCATTACACCATTTGTAAAATAACCGATTGCACCATGTTTCTGTTTAGAGTTCTTCTCATTCAATATTTCATCCATTACATCGCCAAGTTCTGTACCTTGTAACAGCTTCTCTATAACATTTTCCGGCAGTTCAAAATGAGGTGATGTTCCAAATCCTTCAAAACCGTCTTTATCAATTATGCACATACATCCAAAAGCAAACCATCTATCGAATTGTTTTGCAATGCCTCCTTCAATTCCCACATAATAATCGGCATTAATTTTTTCACGGCTATCTATATTATATAAATTTACGGCACGGTTTCTCGCACCGGTAAATGTTTCGTCGTTCACGGGTTGAATAGACACGCCGGATTCAACTTCCCGGCTAATCACTTCAACATTTTCGAAATAGAGCGAGAAAGCTTCTTTAACAGAATCTATCTTAACCGGGTTTTTTGAACCAACAAGAATTTTCATTTTTAGTTTTTCTGATTAAACATCATGACCGTTCATTTAATCGCAAAGTTGAATCAATTCCAACACTGCATTTTCTGTTTGCTTGTTGCTATCTAAAGAGGGCTCCCATAAAGTTACCGATACAGCAGCAATTTTTTCTTTGATTTCTTTTATAAATTTTTTCAGATCTGATAATCTCGGTCCACCCTTCGCTTGATATAACATCGCCGGTGCATCAATTGGATTGATTATGTCTGCATCAATATGAAGATAAATTACGGTTTCCTTTTTACATTCTTCGATGAGGTTTTCTAAATTACTTGGCTGACGTACTCTTGAACTTTTTAATTGGAACGCTTCTTCGGGATCGAGATTACGTCGATCAAAAATAATAACTTTTTCCTCGGGTATCGGATTCAAATCTAGCTTTCGAAGTAATTCGGGTTCTTCATGTCCGGCCAAAATTGCCAAAGACATTCCACCCACAAAACCGGATGGCGATGTTTTATGGGTATTGAAATCTCCATGAGCATCTAACCATAAAAGGGTTGGATTAATACCGGAATTATTCAGTCCTTTTAAAACCCCAAAAGTTTTATGACAATCTCCGCCAATTGATACCGGCAATATATTCTTGTCAACATTCATTTGAATGAACTCGGCTATCTGTCTATTTAAGGCGGTGATGATTTCATTAAATTCTTGGCTGCTGCCATTATATATGTTTTCAACCCACCCATCTTTTTTGACGGAATGATAATCTGATTTGTATTTTTCTAAAAAATACGGCGTTAGTATTACTTGCATTGTTAACTCAATGGTGCACTGATAATTTTTTTAAGCCAGGAAATATTCTTATTTCACTCAACACCAAAAAATAATTTTAGCGGTCTCCACATTCTTTTAGCCCACGCAGCTTCATTGTGCTCTGCTTCTTTATCAATATAAAGATAATAATCATAATCCGGTTTGTAACCTTTTGCTTGTAGTGCCTTAATCATTTCATCAACACCCGGCTGAAGCATTGCTTCTAAATTTACACCGCCATTATCAATATAAAAAAAGAGATTTCTTTTTTTTCCTTCATAACTCAAAACTTCTTTTACATAATCGATATCTGCAATTTTAAATGCTGGTGAAAAACAAGCGGCTTTAGAAAATATTTCCGGGTGTTCCCACGCAAGCATAAACGAGATCAATCCGCCCATAGAAGAACCAACAGTTGAAGTGTTTAAGCGATCTGTCTTTGTTCTGTAGTTGGAATCAACGAACGGTTTAATCTTATCCACGATCAAATTCATATATAATTTACCAAGCGGTGTGTTATTATACTCATCACCCCTATCGTCTGTATTGTTTATACCAACGATAATAATCGGTTCAATGATTCCATTGCGGATTAAACTATCTGATGTTTCATCAACTTGCCAATCAACAAACATGCTTGATGTGCGTGGATCAACAATGTTCTGTCCGTCATGCATGTAAAGAACCGGGTAACGCTCATTTATATTTTTTTCATAATCGGGAGGAAGCCAAACAATAATATCTCGCGCTTTTAAACTATCAAAAGTAAAATTTTTATGATATTCAACTTTGCCGGTTATTTGGCCATTAATTTTAAAATTAAATCCTTCTCTCCAATTTTTAATTGTATAAGCAACTATTGTATCGTTACGAACAACCAATTTTTTATTTTGACCAATAGTTTCATCATCATTCAAAGCTTCTTTTTCCCAGCTTCCTTTTGTGAATTTAAATTCAATTGTTATCCCTTTTTCAAATTGAATAGTTTTACTCCAAAGATCATTATTTTTCTTTTCAAGCTGAATTTTTCCGGCGTTCCAATTTCCAAGCTCATCATGGTTACCGGCAATAAAAATTTTTGTGGTGTCATCCAATCCGGGAGCTGCAATTTCGAATGTAACATTAACTTTATTGTTCTGGGCATATAAGAGATTACAGCTTATAAATAAGAACAAGCAATACTTAAAAATTTTGTTCATTCAACTATCCCCTTTTCTTTGAGACTAAAATAATAAAGGATGTAATTAAAAACGTTTTAAAAATAAAAAGATGTTATACAAACTATTTTTATTTAAGTAGAATCATTTTACGTGTCTGTATGTAACCACCAGCATTTAATTTATAAAAATATATTCCGCTTGGTATTCCTCGGCTTTGCTCGGAATGACCCGCATTGAATTTCACTTCGTAATTACCCGGTAGTTGATATTCGTTTACAAGTGTAGCGATTTCTTTTCCAAGGATGTCATAAACTTTTAAAGTTACAAACACACCTCTTTTATTCCCCTCTCGAGAGGGGACACCGAAGGTGGGGGTGTGTAAAGTATATTCTATAGTAGTGCTTGGATTAAACGGATTTGGATAATTCTGATGCAAAATAAAATTACTCATTATAGGATCGGGTGTTTCTACACTTGTTAGCGGTAAGAAACGATATATATAAATTCCACCGGCAATTACATAAATATACTCATCTTCAACATCCAGGTGACGGGCTTCTTCGTTAAATACTGCAATATTATCTATTAAAACCGGAACTAACGGTGTACTAATATCAAAAACGAATAATGATTTTTTTGAAAGCACAAAACAATAATTGTTCTTTACGAGAACATCCATCCCTATCGCATCTAATTGAATAGACGGGGGATTTGAAGGTATGTTTTCAGGATCTGAAATGTTCAGAATTGTTAATGATGGACCAAATGTAATAAATGCAAAATTATCTTTAACAAAAACGGATCTTAGTTCCTTGAGTTGAGTCGGACTCCACTTACCAATCTCTTTTGGTTCGGAAGGATTAAGAACATCAATTATATACAGTGCGGCTGAATTGTTGTCGCTTGCAGCTATATAAGCATATCTTCCATTTTTATGAATTCCATTACATTGGTTAGCAAGAATAATACTACCAAGTTCTTCAAGCGAATCCGGATTGGAAACATCAATTATTCTTAATCCCGGAGAAGCACTTGGAACCGAGGCAACCGGTTCTCCGGCAATTACGTAAGCTCTTTTTTCTATAGGGTCGATCTCAACCTGAACATCTTCATTACCAGGATGCGCCATTATCTGTCCGCGCTGCACCGGGTTATCGGGATTAGTTATATCGAAAAGAGATAAACCACCGCAAACTTGTGTAGTATCGTGCTGACTTCCTAAAGCCATATAAACAAAACCATCAACAGCTTTTAGTCCCCATCCCCACCCGATCGGCATGCTGCGTTTAACAATTACCGGATTAACTGAATTTGTTGCGTCAATTGTATAAAGCTGGTAATGATCAAATATTGAAGCGTATGCTCTCTTGTTCAACACACTTACATCATGCCATGAATGACCAAATTCTAAAGTATCTGCAACAACCGGTGCAGATGGCGTCGAAATATTTATCGTGTACATTGCATACCAATCCCAGCAATTAAGAAATGCATAATTCCCTTCAACTTTTATATCGAAATTTTTGTTATTTACCGGAAGTTTTAAACTACCGACAAGTGTTAAGGTAGTATCATTGTTGCTAAATGAAATGATATGAAAATTTTCATCCGAACCACCTTGTTCTGATTCAATTAAGTACAAATGATTTTGGTAAATATCAATATTAGCTGCGAGGATTGATTCTGAATCCCAGTTTTTTATCTGCATCGGATTTGATGGATTCGATACATTTACAATTTTTATATCGCCTTTGGGTTCGGAAAAAATACTTGCTACAAAAATTAAATTTTCTTTTTTATCTAATGTCAATTCATGGTGACTTTTACCAATCACAACAGAACTTTTATGAACCAGTGTTTTCTGTGCGGAAATTTCAAATATGTGAAGCTCTGCTGTATCTATTACTCTGTTAGGCGGACCCATTATCAAATACAAATAATTCCCATCAACAATAAATTTTTTTTGCTCAGGAGCTGTGTGTAGAAAATCATTTAATACATCAATGTTATCTTTCATCTCAAATGCTGATGTGCTCGAAACATCAATACATTGTAAATATACTTTGTTTGTAGTTCTGTGTTCTGCAAATGCAAATAGAAGCGGATATTGCAAAGAGAGATCCGAATAGTAGTATTCAGGAAAAAATATTTTTGAATCAACAACCGGATTAGATTTATTCTTAACATCAATAAATCCCAATCCGCCATTATTCCCCCACGCTGAATACGCAGTATCGTTATATACGACAAAAGACCATGCACGGTTAACGGGATCGGATTTTACAACACTGCTTAATTCAATCGGATTTTCTTTATTGGTTACATCATATATTACAAAGCCATTAACTACATTAACAAAAAGGTAATTCCCTTCAACATCAATAAAAGCCGGCGTTATGTATCCAACCCTCGAGACAAACTCCAATTTATTCGACTGTGAAATTGTAATATTTACACTGAAGCAAAATAGAATAACTGTTATCAGCTTTTTCATTTTAATAACATCATCATTTTTGTTTGAGCATTTGCGCTTGTGATTAATCTATAAAAATAAATTCCGCTAGATAAATTTTTTGCATTGAAGACGAATGAGTAGTCTCCCGGCTGAAGTTCTTTTTCTAAAATAGTTTCGATTTCTCTCCCCAGCATATCATATACTTTCAATGTAACAAAATCTTGTTTGGAAATTGTGAATCCAATATTTGCTGCGGCATTGAATGGATTAGGATATGCGTTCAGAAGGAGAAAGCAGTGTTCATTCATATAATCATTTTCGATACCGGTAGTCTTCTCTGTTAGTTCAATTCCGGTAACTGAGTGTGCCGGAAAATTATAAATAAAACTCTTGCCGGCATTATTTGTCTGCGAAGTTACAAGCGTTACATTGTTGTGTGGTGATTCAAAATTATTACTAAGAAAATTTGTTCCATTTATTGTTCTAATAATTCCATTGGATTCAACTTCGCCGCCGTTAATATTTATCGTTGAAGTAATATCCTCTAAACTTCGGTTTACTACGTTTATATAAATTTTATTATTCATTTTGGTCGTTGATACATCCAAATATGGTATTGAACTAATTTGAGGAATATTGCCGAAGGATCTTTGCATTGAATAAGTTGGAGAGTTAACATCGGTTTTTAATAATGCGTTTCCACTGTAATTTGAATAGAGTGAAAGCACATATGAAGATGGCGCTAAAAAAAATTTGAATTGCGGGTTGTAGGTTTTCAATATTTCAACAAAGGTACTTCTATTTGCAATATCGAGAACACCGGATTTCTGTTGAAAAAGATTCAACATGCTTGCAACATGCACAGCAATTTCTTGAGACGATCCGTGTTGAGAGTTATATGAATCTCCAAATTCGTTCCACCATTCCGATAAAACTATTTTTACGTTGCCCGCTGTTATAGAATCTATACTATTAACAACCAGATTAAATCTGGTTTTGAAATATTCTGAAGCAGCAGCTACTGCATAATAAACCTCAGTATCGGTTTGAAACGATTGTTCATCGTATGGAGTTGCAAAATGAATTGAAAGATAATCCATTTTGCTGCCGGAGATAGTTAACAATGTATTAGTCCAGTTAAGATTATCAAGATCGCCATCAGCCATAATTTTAATTGATGGATCTTTTTCCCTCATCTTATCAACATACTCGTTGAACCTTTCGGCATATTCTCTTGCCGGCCGATGCCCAATTTCCCATCCGCCGTATTGTTCATTTCCAACTTCCCAATATTTAATGTTATAGGATTGCGGATTTTCGTTATCGGATCTTAATTTTCCGAAAGTAGTATTAATATTTCCATTTGCATACTCTACCCAGTTAGCTGCTTCTTCAGGCGTTCCCGAACCAAAGTTTACTGTTATCTGAGGTTCGATATTCATTGTCTTGCAATATTTAATAAACTCATCAGTCCCAAAATCCATTCTCTGATAATAATTCCAATGGTTATCTATTCTTGTTGCACGCTGATCAATACTTCCAACACCATTTTGCCAGTGGCTTGCTTGCCCATCCGCAAAACATCCGCCCGGATATCTCATAATTTTTGGTTTTAAAATATTTATCATATCGATGTATTCTTTTCTTACACCATTAATAGCAGATTGCGGCATCATTGATATTTCATCGATCCAAAATATTCCGTCTTGCTGTATTGTAATGGCAATAGCACCATAGTGCAAATATGTATTTGCTTTAAGTGTTCCGCCATATTTTTTCCAGGTATTATCAATGCCTTTGAATGAAATCGAATCGATCACTTTCCAATCTTTAACACTTTCTAATAGCCAAATTGTAATCCCTTTAGAAATGCCACTTCCTTTCAGGTAAGCATAAATATCATACGTTTCGCTGGGATTTAAAATGATGTCGGATTGACCAATGCCAGCGTGACCACTAATATAATTTGTAACCTGAATTTTTCTTGAACAGCTGTCACTCTGATTAAACCGGGAGGTATCAATGGACCAGGTTAAATTACTCCCAGAGGGAATTCTAAAATAAGGTAATGTATCAGCGGGATTTTTAGTTACAAGCGTCCAATCTTCAAGACCGCGGAATTTTATTTCTTGTGCCCATAATCCATATTTATTATCAATTCCATCCCACAGAAACTCTATAAATCCACCATAAATAAGCGGATTTATCGTATAGCCTATTGTCGTTGAAATATCAACCGATATAGATGCGGTTGTTTGAGAATAATTTTGATATGAGACGAAAAGAATAAGAATTATGAAAATGTAACGTGATATTCTTTTACTTTTCATTTTTATTCAATCGGTATTGTTAATTAATGAAAATACTTCACACCAATCTATAAAGAGAAAACAATCTTGAAAAGTAAATTGTAGTTAACAGAAAAATTTGGGGTGAATGGAATTCAAATCTGTGGTGAATTGTTAACTACCAGCTTCTTTAGTAGTTTATTGTTTTTTCTTGAAACCGGAATAATATTATTCACCCCTTTTAATATTACCTTAAATCCGGTTAAATCTCTTTCAACTTTATCTACAAAATTGAAATTGATAATATAAGACCGGTGACAGCGGATAAATTGACTTTTAGGAATATGCTGTTCCAGTTGATACATGCTGACTCGTTCTAATTTTCTATTAATCTTTTCTCCAATCAAGTAATGAAAAGATGCGTAATTGTCTTCCGCTTTTATGAATGCAAGATTATCAGTAAGCAACGAGTTTTTTCCGTTACTTGTGAAAGATGGCGTAAATTCATTATCATTATTTGTTTCGTGGATAACATTGTTTTCTAAATTATTTAACTGCCTGATTAATAGCAGAGTGAAAAAGAATTGCGGAATTGAGTAAATAAAAATTACGTTTGTAACAATTTCCAACAGAAATGGAATACCTCTATCAACATAAAACGATGATATAAATATAAAACTCATAAAACCGTTTATGAATAACAACCAGATATTGAAAATGAGATGTTTGAATAAACTCCAATCCCGGTAGTTTAATTTTGGAGTGAATAAATTTGGAAATAGAACAGCCTGGAACAACATAGAAAAAATATATGTAGATGTAAAACATGCTATTGCCGTAATCATTTTATCAAAATGAATATTCGAAATGATAAACGGTTTGATTAGGAATAAAATTATTGTGCTAATCGCAGCGAATGATAAAATTGTCTTGTAGAACATTTTCGCGTCTGAAAATATTTTTACGATCATCCCGCCACTTATTGTAAGTTGTAATACAAAAATAAAAAAATTATTTAAGAAGAATCATTTTACGTGTCTGTGTGTAACCACCAGCATTTAATTTATAAAAATATATTCCGCTTGGCATTCCCCGGCTTTGCTCGGAATGACCCGCATCGAATTTCACCTTGTATCTTCCCGGCTGTTAGTATTCATTCACTAATGTAGTTACAACCCCCAAATAGAGTAACTATTTTTTGCATGTGCTGCCACACTTTTTAATACCATACATTAATTCAATTATCGAATCGAAGAATTTGGATTTTAGACATGATGTCGTTAAAAAGTAGTTTAATAATTTTTTAATTACAACGGATACTTGCGATAAAAATCAATTTATTATTTTATGATATCTAATTTGGAGTGAAGCTTATGATACCAAGACGAATATTTTTCTTCACAATAATTTCATTCTCGATTCTTGCTGCTCAAACTGACTACCGCAGCACAATCAAAATTCCCGATATACCCGGATACAAAACATTAAAATGTGATTTTCATACCCACACAGTTTTCTCGGACGGATCCGTTTGGCCAACTGTTCGTGTTGAAGAAGCATGGCACGATGGGTTAGATGCGATAGCGATTACCGATCACATCGAATATCAACCGAAGAAAAATGATATCCCGATTAATCATAACCGCTCATATGAGATCGCAAAAAAATCGGGAGACTATTTGGGCATAACCGTCATTAAAGGTGCGGAAATAACCCGTGGTATGCCTCCCGGTCATATCAATGCGCTCTTCTTAAAAGATACTAATCCTTTAGTAAAAGATGACTGGAAAGAAGTAGTTGCCGAAGCAAAAAAACAAGATGCATTTCTTTTCTGGAATCATCCCGGTTGGACTCCGCAATTGAAGGATGGAAAAACTATCTGGTATGACGAGCATATTCAAATGGTTAAAGATAAAATCTTAAACGGTGCAGAAATAGTTAATGGTTATGATTATTATCCCGAAATTCAGGATTGGTGCTTACAAAATAATTTAGCGATGCTTGGCAATACCGATATTCATTCGCCGATAACATTTGATTATCCTGATCACGAAAGACGAACCATTACTTTGGTATTTGCAAAAGATAACACAGAGGAATCGATAAAAGATGCTCTCATGAATCAGCGTACTGCCGTGTTTGTTAAAAATGTGCTCTATGGAAAAGAAGAATATCTGAAAGAAATATTTATCAATTCTATTTCTTTCAATAAGTCTGATATAAAATTAAAAGGCAAAGACTGGTTTAGTCTGCAAGTAGCAAACAATTCAGATATAAATTATGAATTGGAATTAATTAATGATAACGACCAAATACAATTTCCTAAAGCAATAAAACTGGCAGCCGGTAAAACTGTACTTTTCCAGGTATATGCAAAGAAGGACGGCTTAACAATTTCAGAAACATTTGATGTTGAATATCAAATAAAAAATTTGAAAGTTACATCACAAGAAGTTTTAAAAACAAAATTCAAATTTAATGTCAGCGTTGAACCTAAAAATTAAATGCGGAGATAGCCATGCCGTTTACGCGTAGAGAAGTATTAAAAGCTTTAGGCATTACAGCCGGTGGATTGATATTGAATCCATTTGATTTAACTGCCGATACACGAATTCCACTTTCAGGCTATGATGATAACCCATTTTACAAAAAACCGGGAAAACCGGTTACTGCTATAACACTTGGTGCCGGTGCCAGAGGAAATACTTACGGAGATTATGCTTTATCATTCCCTGATGAACTCAGTATTGTAGGTGTTGCAGAACCGATACCGATACGCAACGAACGTTACGTAAAAAAACATAACATAAAAAATGAGAACCGATTCGTAACATGGGAACATGTTTTCGAAAAACCAAAATTTGCGGACGCTGTAATTATCAGCACGCCTGATATTTTACATTATGGCCCGTGCATTGTCGCACTCGAAAAAGGTTATGATGTACTGCTTGAAAAACCAATCTCGCCATCGGAAAAAGAATGCAGAGAAATTCTTGCTCTTACAAAAAAGACCGGAAGAATTGTTGCCGTATGCCACGTCCTTCGCTATGCACCATACTTTATAAAACTAAGAGAGTTAATTCAATCAGGAGCTGTTGGTGAATTAATCAGTATTCAACACATGGAGCCGATTGAGCATATCCATATGTCACACTCATACGTGCGCGGTAACTGGCACAACAGTAATGAATCGACACCGATAATACTAGCGAAGAGTTGTCATGATCTCGATATTTTAAGATGGATGATTGGCAAATCATGTAAACAAATTGTCGCAATGGGAAATTTAAAATGGTTCCGTAAAGAGAACGCACCGGAAGGTAGTACCGAAAGATGCATGGGCGGCTGCGCCGTCGAAAGTACATGTCCTTACTCTGCAATGAAAATTTACTACCGCGAACGTGGATGGCTTTATGTCTTTGATCTTCCGGATGAAAAAGAAAAACACGGCGATGCTATTCTTGAATACTTAAGAACAACAAACTACGGTAGATGTGTTTACAAAATGGATAACAACCAGGAAGATCATTACGTAAGTTCTATGGAATTTGTAAATGGCGTGACCGCAAACTTTTCAATGGAAGCATTCACACCCTGGGGCGGAAGACGTACACACGTAATGGGAAGTATGGGTCATATTTACGGTGATATGAATTCTTTTACAATTACTGATTTCAAAACTAAAGAGTCAAAAACATACGATTCAAAAACTATCGAGCTGGAAAATTATAAACACAGCGGGCATGGTGGAGGCGACTGGCGTTTGGTGCGCGATTGGATTCAAGCTATAACACAACAAGATCCTGATTTGCTTTCCTCTACAATCGATGTTTCAATTGAAAGTCATGTTATGGGATTTGCAGCAGAGAAAAGCAGAGTTACAAACTGCGTTGAACAAATTAAAGCTTAATAAATTCTCTATACTATAGAAAGCATTCTTTCGATAGGTAATCGTGCCCGTCGAGCAACTTCATCGGGCACTTTTATTTCATATCTATCGTACAAAAGCGATTCATAAAGTTTTTCCACCGTTATCATTTTCATATACTCACAAACGGATTTATCGGAGATAGGAAAAAATTCCGCTGATGGTTTAATCTTTTTCATTCTGTGAAGTATTCCTACTTCGGTAGCAATTACAAATTCTTTTGCATCCGATTTTTCTACATAACCAATCATACCTTCAGTTGAATATATATGAACATTACGGCAATCGTGATACATCTGGGATTTTAACATGCACGATGTGGAACAACCGCATTCGGGATGAATTAAAAATTCAGCTTGTGAATGAACCTTTTCAGCTTCTCCAAAATCGATATCCCCAATTTTTTCATGAACGTGACAAGCACCGTTCCAAATTTCTATTTCTCGTCCGGTTATTGCACTCACATACTGTCCCAAAAATTTGTCCGGCAGAAACAGAATTTTTTTACCGGGCGGAATCGCTTCAACAACTTTAACCGCATTCGAAGAAGTAACACAGTAATCGCTTTCGGCTTTTACTTCTGCAGTTGTATTCACATAGGAAACAACGACTGCATCGGGAAATTTTTGTTTCCACTCACGCAACTGATCTGCATTAATTGTAGCGGCAAGCGAGCAGCCGGCTTCAAGATCGGGTAGCAAAACTTTTTTATTCGGTGAAATAATCGATGCTGTCTCCGCCATAAAATGAACGCCGCAGAAAGCAATAATTTCGGCGCCGGTTTTTGCCGCTTGCTGTGAAAGTCCGAGCGAATCACCGACAAAATCAGCGATGTCCTGTATTTCGCCAATCTGATAATTATGCGCAAGTATTACTGCATTCTTCTCTTTCTTTAATTTCAGTATCTCATTTATTATGTCGTTCATAAAATTTCCTTCCACCACATTTTTAAATCCCTAACCTCAAATAACAAATAAATCACAACAATCAAACTTCAAAAAATTTTACTGTTGGCTATTGTACCTTGGAATTTTCTTGTCATTTGTGATTTGTTTATTGTCCTTTGGTTATTTTCATACTGATGTCGAGAGCTTTAACACTGTGAGTTAATGCACCAACTGAAATAAAATCAACTCCCGTTTCTGCAATTGCGCGGACACTTTCAAGATTAACTCCGCCGGAAGCTTCGACAAAACATTTTTTATTTATCAACTGCACCGCTTCAGTCATTTCGTTCAAGTTCATGTTGTCAAGCATAATTACATCAACATTCAATTTCAGTGCTTCTTCAACTTCTCGAATGTTCGTTGTTTCAACTTCGATCTTCATCTGCTTCGGAATGGATTTCCTGATTTTGTTAACGGCTTTTGTAATACTTCCGGCGGCTTTGATGTGATTATCTTTTATCATCACCATATCGAACAGACCGATCCGGTGATTTGTTCCGCCGCCGCATTTAACCGCGTACTTATCAAATAATCTCAAGCCGGGAACGGTTTTACGCGTATCCAAAATTTTTGTGTTCGTACCTGAAACCTCTTCAACATAAACGGAAGTTAAAGTTGCAATGCCAGACATTCTTTGCAAAAAATTTAACGCGGTTCTTTCTCCGCTTAACAGTGCACGCACCGAACCTTTTACTTCTGCAATTTTTGTTCCGGCTTTAACTTTATCGCCGTCCTTTACTAAACTTTTCCATTTTATCTTTTTATCAAGATAACCAAATACTTCCTTAGCGATTTTAAGTCCGCTAATAACACCATCTTCCTTTGTTAAAAAATATGCTTTCGATTTCCGATTCTTATTAATAATCGATTCGGTAGTTATATCTCCATCACCAACATCCTCGCGAATTGCATGTTTGATTATCCTTCCTAATTCTCTTTTGTCAAATGGTTTCATATTCAAACCCGATACTTTTTTGGTAATTATTTTTTCAGGGATATTCTATAATTAAAATTAGTGTCTTCATTCGGAAAATCTTCTCGAATATTGCATCCCCGTGTTTCTTCCCTAATCAAAGCTGATTTAACAATGAATGAAGATACTTCGATCAAATTCATAATCGAGAAAAGAAAATATTCAAAGTTATGATTTCTATATTCATTTTTTAAATGTTCAAGTTTATCTAATGCTTCCAGTAAAAAAGATTTGTTTCTTACTATACC
>DYJK01000193.1 GCA_020723165.1 Melioribacter roseus
ATAGATTGAAAAATTTAACTTAAGCAACAGACTCTAAAGGTCGTGGCAATTAAAAAATGACGCAATATAAATTTTATGTAACTTCGGTTACTGGTAAATATAATGAGTAACGTACTATCTAAAATACTTGAAATAAAAAAAGAAGAAGTCACCGAACTGAAGAAAAATTTTTCGCGTGAAAGTTTTTGCAATTCGGAATTGTTTGGGAATAAAAGACTGAGTTTGTCCTCTGCTTTGAGCAAAACAGAAAAAATAAACGTGATCGCAGAAATAAAGAAAGCGAGCCCATCGAAAGGAATATTGAAAGAGGATTTTGATCATCTTGAAATTGCGCAAACATATTTTGAAAACGGTGCCGATGCTGTCTCTGTTTTAACAGATCAACAATTTTTTCAAGGGAATATTTCTTTTTTGAATGAGATCGCAAAACGGAAAACTGTTCCGATTCTTCGTAAAGACTTTATTGTTGACGAATTTCAAATTCTCGAAGCGAAAGCAAACGGAGCGGATGCAATTTTACTGATTGCCGAAGCGCTTTCAAAACAACAGATAAGTGAGTTGACAAACAGTGCATTTGAAAACGATCTCGAAGTTTTGCTTGAAATCCATTCGGAAAGACAATTGGACAAAATTGATTTTCAGTTGAACAAAATTATCGGCATCAACAACCGCAATCTTGAAACATTTGAAGTTGATCTCGGCACGACAAAAAATCTTATGAAATATTTTCCGCCGGAAATTATTGTTGTTGCAGAGAGTGGAATAAATACAAAAGAAGAAGTTGAAGAAATGAAGCATGCAAATGTGCATGCTTTGCTTGTCGGCGAACATTTTATGAAATCGGATGATATCGGTAAATCGTTGAGAGAATTTAATGAATGGTGCAAACGATGAAAGTGAAAATTTGCGGAATAACTAATATTAAAGATGCATTGTTGTGTTCAGAGTATAATGCCGATGCAGTCGGATTCATCTTTTATGAAAAAAGTAAAAGATACATTTCGCCGGATAAAGCAAAAGAAATTATAAATCAGTTGCCGCCATTTTTGATGAAGGTTGGAGTGTTTGTGAATGAAGAACCGCAGATTGTAAATGAGTCCGCACAAAAAAATGGATTGAATGTTGTGCAGTTACATGGTGACGAATCTCCCGAATACATTTCTAAGATTCATCTGCCGGTTATTAAAGCATTCAGAATTGATGAAAAGTTTAACTGGGATGTTATTGATAATTATAAAAATTGCGGCATCATGCTTGATTCATATTCACAAAATGAATACGGCGGGACGGGAAAAACTTTTGAATGGAATAAAATTCCAACGGAGTACAAAAACAAAATTATACTTTCCGGTGGAGTAACGATTGATAAACTCGATCAAATATTTGCAGAAATAAAACCGGCGGCAATTGATGTTTCGTCATCGCTCGAAATTTCTCCCGGCAAAAAAGATCTGCAAAAGCTGAAAGAGTTTTTAAAGAAGTTCAATCAGATGAATTTTTTAAAAGAATAGCACACAGATCGAACGGATAAAACTGATAAAAACAGATTTAAGAAATCAGTTTAAATCTGTTCGATCAGTTAAATCAGTGTGCCATAAAAATAATAGACAGTTTAGAATCAATATTTAATTGCAGATAAATTCTGGTTAAAAAATAGCCATTGGGATGGCAAAATCGAAAGGAGTAATAAATGTTAATTGTAATGGGGCTCGATTCACCGAGAACTGATATAGATAAAGTGATACAAAAAATAATTGAACTGAATTGCACACCGCACGAAATTCCCGGTTCATCAAAACTTGCAATCGGAATTACCGGGCAGACACATCTTCTCAAAGAGGAAGATTTTCAAATGATGCACTCTGTTCAGGAAGTCGTGAGAGTTTCAAAAAAATACAAACTCGTCAGCAGACAAATGAAAAGCGACGACACAATCATAAACATTGACGGGAACAAAATCGGCGGAAAAGAATTGTGTATTATCGCCGGACCTTGTTCGGTTGAAAGCAGAGATCAAACTTTTGCAATAGCCGAGCAGTTGAAAGAAATGGGAATAAAATTTTTCAGAGCCGGTGCATACAAGCCGCGCTCAAGTCCGTACACTTTTCAAGGACTCAAAGAAAAAGGTTTAGAAATTCTTGCTGAAGTAAAAGAACAGTTCGATCTAAAAATTGTTACTGAAGCAATGAATTCGCAATCGCTCAATAATGTTGCCGAAGTTGCGGATATAATTCAGCTCGGTGCAAGAAATATGCAGAACTATTCTTTCCTCGAAGAAGTCGGGCAATTACGCAAACCGGTTTTGTTGAAGCGCGGAATGTCTGCAACGGTTGAAGATTTACTTTTGAGCGCAGAGTACATTGCGGCGCAGAGTAGTTACAATATTATACTTTGCGAAAGAGGAATCAGAACATTTGAAACATCAACACGCAACACACTTGATTTGAACGCGGTGCCGGTAATTAAACAAGCTTCGCATCTTCCGATAATTGTTGATCCTTCGCACGGAGTTGGAATTTGGGATAAAGTTCCGCAGATGGCGCTCGCATCAATTGCCGCCGGTGCGGACGGTTTGATGCTCGAAGTTCATCACGATCCGGGAAATGCTCTCTCGGACGGATATCAATCTTTGACTCCGAAAAAATTCAAAGAGCTTTTAAATAAGTTGAGCGATCTCGCTCCGATTGTTAATAAGGAATTAAAATTATATGAGTACTCAAACAATCCCGCCTAACGGACGGGCAAGCTATAACTTCCCCGATGGGAAAGGGAAGTTTGGTATTTACGGCGGAAAGTATGTGCCGGAAACTCTGATCTCCGCACTCGATCAATTAGAAAAACTTTATGCGCAAATGAAGTTCGATAAAGAATTTCAAAATGAGTTGAATGCGTTGCAGAAAGAATACAACGGAAGACCGACACCGCTAACATTTGCAAAAAGATTGACCGAATATTTCGGCAAAGCAAAAATCTATTTGAAGCGAGAAGATCTTTGCCACACCGGTGCGCACAAATTAAATAATGCACTTGGACAAATTTTGCTTGCGAAGAAACTCGGCAAAACAAGAATTATTGCCGAGACCGGTGCCGGTCAACACGGTGTAGCAACGGCAACAGTCTGTGCAAAGTTTGGATTGAAATGTGTGGTTTACATGGGCGAAGTTGATATCGAACGGCAAAAGTTAAATGTGTTTAGAATGAGGATGCTCGGTGCGGAAGTTGTGCCAGTAAAATCAGGAAGTAAAACTTTGAAGGACGCAACCAACGAAGCAATCCGCGATTGGGTTACAAATGTTTCGGATACACATTACATAATTGGTTCTGTTGTTGGTCCGCATCCATACCCGATGCTTGTGAGAGATTTTCAATCGGTGATCGGCGAAGAAGCGAAAGAACAAATCAGCGGGTACGAAAAGAAACTTCCCGATTACATCGTTGCATGTGTCGGCGGCGGATCGAACGCAATGGGAATTTTTTATCCGTTCATCAATGATGAAAAAGTAAAACTGATCGGCGTTGAAGCCGGCGGATACGGATTGAATTCCGGCAAGCATTGTGCAACTTTAACTTTGGGCGAGCCGGGAATTTTTCAAGGAATGAAAACTTATTTATTGCAAGATCAGTACGGACAAATTTCGGAAGTGCATTCTATTTCTGCCGGACTCGATTATCCCGGTGTTGGTCCTGAACACAGTTTGCTGAAAGATATTCATCGTGTAGAATATTTTTCCGTTACAGATGATGAAGCGCTCGATGCAACATTATTGCTTTCGAAGTTGGAAGGAATTCTTCCGGCTCTTGAAACTGCACATGCGATTGCACATTTGAATATCCTTCTTCCGCAGACGAACAAAAACGAAATTGTAATTGTGAATATCAGCGGAAGAGGCGATAAAGATTTGAATACGATCATTAATAAAATCGGCGATAAAATTTTATGACAAAAATTTCTTCACACATCGAAAAGATAAATCAATCGGATAGAAAAGCTCTCTCGATTTTTTTGACTGCCGGCTTTCCAACAAAAGAAAATTTTGTTGAGCTTGCATTATCTGTTTTGGAGAACGGCGCTGATATGCTCGAAATCGGCATCCCATTTTCCGATCCGCTTGCAGACGGACCGACAATTCAGCGGTCATCACAAGCAGCGCTTGAAAACGGCGTAAACATGAAAGATGTTTTTTCTTTCTGCGAGCAAATAAAATCGAAAACCGATAAACCGCTGATATTGATGGGTTATGCAAATCCGATTATAAAATACGGAACGAAAAACTTTTGTGAAGATGCGGTGGGCAACGGTGGTGCCGGATTAATTGTGCCGGATGTTCCGATTGACGAGTACGAATCATTCTACACAAATGATTTCAAAGATTTCGAAAAAATATTGTTAACCACTCCGGCTTCTTCCGATGAACGAATAAAAGAGATTGACCAAAAGAGTGAAGGATTTGTTTATTGTGTGAGTGTTACGGGCACAACCGGCGCACGAAGCAATTTTGATAAAAACGTTTTGGAAAATTTGGGAAGAACTTACTCGCTTGTAACAAAAAATAAAATGCTGATCGGGTTTGGAATTTCTTCGCCGGAAAACATAAAAACATTTGCACCGTTTTGTGACGGAGTAATTGTCGGCAGCGCAGTCATAAAAAAGATTAATGAAGATTACAAAGCATTGCCGGAGTTTGTCCGCTCATTGAGCTATGCTTGTAACGACAAATAAAATAGAACGCGGATGACGCAGATCAAGCGGATTTTTGCGGATCAAATCTGTGTAAATCCGTTTCATCCGTTTAATCCGTTGTCTATTTCTTTTCGGAGTTGGTTCACTTCTCAACTTTATTTAATTCTTCAGTTCTGTTTTTATTCAAATCAGCTTCGCCGAATTCCGAATTTTCGGGAAGCATCATTTTGAAATTATGTAAAGGAAGAATTTCCACTTTGCAATTTTCGAACGAGAGATCGAGCACGTGTCCGCCGAAAGTTTTATCATCCGAAATAAAATGTAAATGATAACCCGGCAC
>DYJK01000025.1 GCA_020723165.1 Melioribacter roseus
CTTCAACAGCTTTAGAAGAATCTCTGGCAATGTCTTGGATGATGCTACCGCTGAGTGGTTTATTTACTTTCTCTGTAATATTGGAATCTATAGTATCCGTTACTCCAAGAAATGACTTGCATGCAGTAAAGAGTGCAGCCATCACTTTATTTGAATCAATTGGGATTGCAAATGTTGATGTATTTGTAGAAAAACCGGGCAAGGATGATTCGCCGACTATCCGCCAATTTTCGTCGTAAAAAAGGTTGCCTATAACGGTATATTTTTTAGAAGATAGATCAAAAAGCAATTGTGATTTTATACTTGATACATTTTTATTAATAGAGTTAACCAATACCGGGGTCTTAAATTTAGATAAACTTAGTGCGGTGATTTGTAACTCAACTTTTTTAACACTCGTTGTATCAAGAAAAACTGTCTGGTCTTCCAGTTCTAATATAGTTTTCCATTTTTGACTTGGGGCTTGAGCATATAGGCTCGTTGCAATAATTAATACAATCGTTAATGTGAAAATCGTTTTCATTTTATTTCTGAGTTTTTGATGGTTGAATTTAATGAATTATGTCTTAAGGGTAAAACCAACTTGAGGATAAAAAATTTTCTGGATTGTGGGGATTTTCTTATAAATATTAAACTTGTTCGATGTTAAGTTCCATCATATTCTTGACAATCGTACATCTAAGTATTATTTTCACGACAACTTTTTTGAAAGGTCATGCTTACTGAATTCGGAAAGATCCTCATCTTTATCATACTTGCAATAGTTTTTATTGTTGTAACACTTTTCATAAGTAAATTGATAAGACCAAACAGACCAACTTATGAGAAGAAAAAAGTATACGAATGCGGTGAAAATCCTGAGGGTTCACCGTGGGTTAAATTCAATATCAGGTTCTATGTTGTTGCCCTAATCTTTCTAATTTTTGATGTAGAAGTAGTTCTCTTATTCCCTTGGGCTTTGGCATACAAAGATTTTGGCTTTTATGGATTTATCGTTGGATTGATATTTCTACTTATACTTGGATTAGGGATGGCATATGAGTGGCGTAAAGGTGATTTAGAATGGGCTAGGCCACAAATCAAACCTCTTAAATTGGATGACATACTAAATCCAAAATCGGAAAAACATATCAACTCAAACTAACGTGGTATAATGGGTCTACTCGATAAAGAATTTTCAGATGGCAACATTGTAATTGTAAAAGTTGATGATCTGTTTAATTGGGCACGGCTCTCATCAATTTGGCAATTAGGATTCGGGCTTGCATGCTGCGCTATCGAAATGATGGCAACGTCCGCCTCGCACTATGACTTTGACAGATTTGGTGTAATACCAAGGAACACTCCGCGTCAAGCTGATGCTATTATTATTTCAGGTACAGTAACATTGAAAATGGCTACCCGTATTAAAAGATTATATGAGCAGATTCCTGATCCAAAATATATTATATCGATGGGCAGTTGCTCAAATTGCGGAGGTCCCTATTGGGAACATGGCTATCATGTTCTAAAAGGTGTGGATCGTGTAATTCCGGTTGATGTTTATGTGCCCGGATGCCCGCCAAGACCTGAAGCTTTATTAGAGGGTCTTCTAAAATTGCAAGAAAAAATCCGTAACGAATCCCTTAGAAAAAAATCGGCATGAAAAACGCAGAAGAAATTTTTGATTTACTAAAAAAAGAATTCAGTGATTCAATATTTAGTTTGGATAAAGATACTCCAACAGAACCGATTATTTCTGTTGATCCACTACTGGTTCATAAGATTTCAGGATTTGTAAGAGATAACGAAGAACTGAAATTTGATAGTTTGATGTGCTTATCCGGTGTTGATGATGCAAATGGTTCAAAGGTTAAGGATGCTGACGGCTTGGAATCAATTCAAGGCGGAACGTTAAGTGTTTATTATCATCTTTATTCTGTTTCACTCAAACATAAAATTACAATTAGAACTGCTACGCCAAGGGAAGAACCAAAAGTTGAATCCGTTGAGAATGTTTGGAAGTGTGCCGATTGGCACGAACGAGAAGCTTATGATATGTATGGAATAATTTTTTTAAATCATCCCGATCTAAAAAGAATATTAATGCCTTATGATTGGGAAGCCGGTTATCCATTGCGTAAAGATTATAAAAATCCTGAGTTTTACCAGGGAATGAAGGTTCCGTATTAGTACTGAGTACTCAGTATTGAGATTTATTTGAGAACTCAATGCATAATTATAAAGAATTAAAAGTCTGGCAAAAAGCAAGAGAGTTAGTAAAGTTCATTTACAATTTGACTTCTAAATTTCCAAAAGAAGAAATGTACGGTTTGATCCAGCAAATGAGATGAGCTGTTATATCCATCGCTTCAAATATTTCTGAAGGAGCCGGACATTCTTCAAAAAAAGAGTTTATAAGATTTTTGGAAATATCAAATTCGTCATCATGCGAGTTGGATACTCAATTAATCCTCTCACATGATTTGGATTATACTAATGAAACGGAATTAAACGAAGGCAATAAAAGAATAATTGAGATACAAAAGATGTTAGACGGTTTAATTAAATCACTCAGTTAAAAGTCTCATATCTCAGTACTCAATACTTAATACTACAAAATCGATGGCATTAAAAACCGAACATATGGTATTGAACATGGGCCCCCAGCACCCTTCTACACATGGTGTGTTGAGGTTGGAACTTGAACTCGAAGGTGAATTAATAAAAAAAGTAGTACCCCACATTGGTTATCTCCATCGTTGTTTTGAAAAACATGCCGAAGCGATGCAGTACAACCAGATCATCCCCTATACTGATAGAATGGACTATCTTGCATCCATGTATAACAACTTCGGTTACGTTATTGCTGTTGAAAAACTACTCGGTATTGAAGTACCGGAACGGGTGCAGTATATCCGGGTGATTATGGGCGAACTTCAAAGAATTGCATCTCATCTTGTCGCTCTCGGTACTTACGGATTGGATATCGGTGCATTCACACCATTTCTCTATTTATTCCGCGACCGCGAGAAAATTTTGACACTCTTTGAAATGACATGCGGTGCAAGACTTTTATATAATTATATGTGGGTTGGCGGTTTGTCGCATGATATACATCCCGACTTCCAGCGTATGACAAAAGAATTTGTCAATTATTTCAAACCAACCATAGTTGAACTAGACAATCTACTCAGCTACAATAAAATTTTTATTGAAAGAACAGCCAACATCGGAATATTGCCGATTGATACTGCCATTAATTATGGCGTTACCGGTCCTATGCTAAGAGGCAGCGGAATAAAATTCGATTTGCGCAAAGATGATCCTTATTCTATTTATGACCGATTCGATTTTGATATACCGGTTGGTAAAGGTATATACGGTACAGTAGGTGATTGCTGGGATCGATATTATGTACGCGTTCGTGAGATGGAACAGAGTTTAAGAATTATTGAACAAGCAATCGATAATATTCCGGAAGGCGATGTTCAATCTGCAATACCAAAAAGAATAAAGCCGCCGAAAGGAACAGTATACACTCGTGTAGAAAATCCGCGCGGTGAACTTGGATATTTTATCATCAGCGATGGGAATACAAATCCGTTTAGAGTGAAAGTACGCGCTCCTTCATTTGTTAATTTGGAAGTAATGGGAGAGTTGTGCAAAGGGCATCTTGTTGCTGATGTAATTGCAATTCTTGGAAGTGTAGATATTGTATTAGGAGAAGTAGACAGATAATGTATCAATACTTTTACAATTTGCTTGGTAATGAAATTGCAGCAACACTTATTACAGCAGCAGTTCCTTTAGTGAATGTTCTGCTTGTTGCTTTAATTGGTGTTTATCTCGAAAGAAAAGTTTCTGCACACATGCAAGATAGGCTAGGACCAATGCGTACCGGCTGGCATGGTGTATTTCAGACAGTGGCAGATTTCATAAAGATGCTGCAAAAAGAGGATGCTGTTTCTACAGAGATCGATAAAAAATTATATAACATTGCACCGGTATTAGTGTTTACCGGTACATTTGCTGCGTATGCTGCTATACCATTTTCAAGTCAACTAATAGGAAGCGAAGCTGAGGTTGGGATTTTTTATGTTGTTGCAATTTCCAGTTTAGTAGTTGCCGGTATTCTAATGGCTGGCTGGTCATCGAATAATAAATATTCATTACTCGGTGCAATGCGTTCTGCTGCACAAATTGTCAGTTATGAAATTCCAACCGCAATTGTAATTTTATCGATGGTAATGCTAACCGGAACATTAAGTTTGGATAAATTCAGCCAGATGCAAACAGCTTACTTTTGGAATTGGAATATTTTTGGAGGCGCCGAATTAGGTTTAGTGAAATTTCTGCTGATACCCTTTATGGTTGTCGGTTTTATAATTGTCTTTATTAGTACACTAGCTGAAGTAAACAGAACACCATTTGATATTCCCGAAGCAGAATCCGAATTAGTTGCCGGTTATTTTACAGAATATTGCGGAATGAAATGGGCCATGTTTATGCTTTCAGAATATGGGAACATGTTTGCAGTTTCAGCAATTGTTACAATTTTATTTTTCGGCGGATATCAATCCCCCGTTGGATATGTTGGTGATTTAGTAGGTGCCGATTGGATGATTCCACTCGAACAAGGTTTTTGGTTCCTTGCCAAAGGTTGGTTCTTCATCTTTGTTCAAATGTGGTTAAGATGGACATTACCAAGACTTCGTGTTGATCAGCTTATGAGCTTGTGCTGGAAATATTTAATTCCTTATGCTTTCGTTAATTTAATTATCATTGGATTTATATCGTTAATATGAAACAATATTTCAAAGATACGTGGGATGGAATTTGGACCGTACTGATCGGGATGAAAATTACATTTAAACATCTCTTCACGCCGGCAGTTACTATTCAATATCCAGATGTAAAAGTTAAATTACCGGACCGCGTTCGCAATAGATTATATGTTAATATAGATGATTGTATCGGCTGTGATCAATGTTCAAGGGCTTGCCCGGTTAGCTGTATCGAAATTGAAACCGTAAAAGGTGTCCCGGGTGAAGATTTAGGGACTACATCGAATGGCAAAAAGAAAGCTTTATGGGTTACAAAATTTAATATTGATTTCGCTAAATGCTGTTATTGCCAGCTCTGCGTTTTCCCGTGTCCAACAGAATGTATCTATATGACAGACATATATGAATTCTCTGAATACGATAGAAATAATTTTGTTTACAATTTCTCTGCTTTAACAAAAGAAGAAATAAATCAAAAGAAAACCAATTTTGAAAAATTCCAAGCGGAAAAAGAAGCACAGAAAGCAGCAGCAGCCGCTAAACCTAAAACCGATACTCCGCCGGCTGCTCCAAATTGAAAAGTAATTATTAAGAAATATAAATGGATTTCTATAACATAGTATTTTATTTGTTTGCGTTAATCACTGTTGTATCGGCGGCATTTGTCGTTACGACTAAAAATGTAATTCACTCGGCATTCTTTTTATTGTTTACATTTTTTGGAGTTGCCGGTATCTACGTTTTACTCGGCGCAGATTTTATTGCAGTCGTTCAAATAATGGTATATGTAGGCGGAATATTAATACTTCTGCTTTTCGGCGTGATGCTTACTAACAAAATTACCGATGTTGAAATAAGAACCGGCACTATTCATCTGTTACCGGCTGCAATAGGTGTTGGGGTTTTCATGGGCGCCTTAATTGCTGTGATGGTTTGGACGAACTGGAAATCAGTGCCAACAGAGATCCCGTTAACAACAACAAAAACTTTGGGTAATCTGTTAATAACAGATTACGTTTTAATTTTTGAGCTGCTCGGGATTTTATTATTAATTGCACTAATTGGTGCTGCTTCAATAGCACGGAGAGATAAAGAATAACCACCCCCATATCCCTCTCCTTAATAAGGAGGGGGGATGTCTTTGATAAAGGAGGAGTATTGTTGCAAGTTGGTTTAACACATTTTTTAGTTGTAAGCGCAATTCTTTTTTCTTTCGGTATATACGGAATTGTAACGCGTAAAAATGCTGTTATGGTATTGATGGGAATTGAATTAGTGCTGAATGCAGCAAATATAAATTTTATTGCCTTCGCCAAATACGGCAACTTTGGTTTCAGCGGACAGATGATTGCTTTATTTGTAATCATACTTGCTGCTGCCGAAGCAGCAATTGCATTGGCAATTGTATTAAATATCTACAAAACTTTTCTTAGTGTTAATGTTGACGAAATTGATCACTTAAAAGAATAGATCATGAGCGAAAGTTTAATAATCAATCTATCAGTTTTAATTTTATTTCTTCCTCTTTTTGGATTTACCACGGTAATTTTTCTTGGCAAAAAATTTCCAAAGCTCTATCTTTTTGAAGTTGCCATTTTAACTTCAGCATTACTTCTCTCTATTTTTGTTCTTTATGCTAAGCTCACATTTTTTAATGTAAAAGATATAATTGCTGAGTTCACGTGGATCAGTATGAATAACCTTCCCTTCGGCGATGTAATCAATATTAATCTTGGAGTTAAGATTGATAACGTTGCCGCTATAATGTTATTTGTTGTTAACCTAATTAGCGCACTCGTACATATTTACTCAATTGAATACATGCGTGGGGATCGGTATTACACACGTTACTTTGCATACCTAGGGCTTTTTACATTTTCGATGTTGGGGATTGTAATAACGCATAATCTTTTGATGATGTATATTTTCTGGGAATTAGTTGGTCTCTCATCTTATTTATTGATTGGTTTCTGGTTCCATAAAAAATCTGCTGCTGATGCCGGTAAAAAAGCATTCATTGTAAACCGCATCGGCGATATTGGGATGTTCATTGGAATATTAATTCTGTTTACCAATTATAAAACTTTCACGTTCGATGTTATCTTTGAGCAAATAGCCGCCGGCAATTTACCATTTGGAAGTGAAGCATGGTTAACTGCTGCCGGCATACTCGTTTTTATGGGTGCGGTCGGAAAATCGGCACAGTTTCCCCTTCATGTTTGGCTGCCTGATGCAATGGAAGGTCCTACACCGGTTTCTGCATTAATACATGCTGCAACAATGGTTGCCGCCGGTGTTTTTCTTGTTACAAGAATATTTGTTATGCTTACAGCCGATGCGATGTTAGTTATAGCTGTCATCGGTGCTTTCACTTCTCTCCTCTCTGCAACAATCGCTCTAACACAAAATGATATCAAAAAAGTTTTAGCTTACTCAACCGTAAGCCAATTAGGTTACATGATTATGTCTTTAGGTGTTGGTGCTTATGTTTTTGCTTTCTTCCATTTGGTTACCCATGCCTTCTTTAAAGCATGTTTGTTTTTGGGTTCAGGTTCAGTTATTCATGCAATGCACCACGAACAAGATATACAGAAGATGGGCGGACTGAAAAAGAAAATGCCAATAACATACTGGACATTTTTAATCTCGACACTTGCAATTTCAGGAATACCGCTCACTTCGGGTTTCTTAAGTAAAGATGGAATATTAGCCGGCACGCTTGCATTCGGTAAACTTACCGGGCATTGGTTGATTCCAATTACCGGTTTTACAGTTGCAGCATTGACAGCATTCTACATGTTCCGTTTGGTTATTCTAACATTCCATGGCGAACCGAAAGACCATCATAAATTTGAACATGCACACGAAACCCCATGGGTAATGACAGCACCGTTAGTAATTCTATCAGTGTTATCAATTTTTATTTTCTACACACCAAATCCAATTTCCCCCGATGCCGGATGGTTTATGAAAAATTGGGTTAAGACACCGACCCAGGTTGTCCCAGATAATACGAGATACCATCACATGGTTGAAAGTACTGAAGAAGCCAAAGCGGAAATTCACGGGGAGATTGTTCATTCGGTTGAGTATACCGAAACAATGCATTGGGCACATTATCCAGCTATGTTGATGTCTCTAATTGTTGCCGGGTTCGGAATCTTAATAGCATTAATTTTTTACACCTGGAAAAAAGTTAATGCTGATAAACTTGCAGATAAATTGAAGTTGCTTTATAAAGGATCGTTAAATAAATGGTACATAGACGAACTGTATGATAAAACTGCAATTTCGGGTACATTAAATTTCAGTTCAATCTTAGCATGGTTCGATCAAAAAATTATTGATGGCGCTGTAAACGGTTCGGCATGGCTAACAAGGGTTGTTTCTAAATTCAGCGGATGGTTCGATACTTTTGCTGTTGATGGTTTGGTAAACTTTACAGCTTTCTTTAGCGGTTTCGTAGGATTCTCATTTAAGAAACTTCAGACCGGTAAAGTTCAGACGTATATAGTTTTTGTAATTTTCTCTGTTATTATTTTGTTGTTGTTATTTAAACCATTTTAAAATCGTAATCCTGAGCAGTAAGAGGGATCTCAATCTTTTGGGTTTGCAGATTCTTCACAGTCCCGATGGGACTCCTCAGAATTAAAAAATAAACATAGGTTAGTGTATGGTTGGATTTCCAATTCTTTCGTTAATAACATTTCTCCCCGTGCTTGGAATGATTGCAATACTATTTTTTCCAAAAGAACAAGTTAAGCCGGTAAAATATTTATCGCTTGTAATTACTGCAATCCAGGTTGTTCTTGCAATCGTTCTTTTATCAAATTATAATTACTCAGCAGCGGGCGTTTATGATGAAAAATCTTTTCAATTCATAGAAAAGTTTAGATGGATTAACATCACCGGTTTATCATGGTTGGGAAATGTTAAGATTGATTATTTCATGGGTGTTGATGGTCTAAGCACACCTATGGTTTTATTAACAGCTATTATTTCTTTCATTGCAACTTTGTCTTCATGGACAATCAATAAATCTGTTAAAGGTTATTTCGCTTTATTCTTACTGCTTGATGCCGGTATGATGGGTGTGTTCGTTGCTCTTGATTTCTTCTTGTTCTACATCTTCTGGGAATTGATGTTATTACCTATGTATTTCTTGATCGGTATCTGGGGCGGACCACGCAAAGAATATGCAGCTATTAAGTTTTTTATTTACACTTTGTTAGGTAGTGTTTTTATTCTTCTCTCGATGATCGGTCTCTATTTCAGCACAACTGAAACTTTAGCCGATGGTTCAAAAGTTTATACATTCAATATGCTTGCAATGATGAACCCGGCAAATTCTACACAAGATGGAATTCTTTCAATTCTTAATCCTAACAATTTAAGATTCGCAGCATACATTGCGTTGTTTGCCGGATTTGCAATTAAAATACCGATGTTCCCCTTCCATACATGGCTTCCCGATGCACACGTTGAAGCGCCGACACCGATATCAGTTATTCTTGCCGGTGTACTTTTGAAAATGGGTACTTACGGAATTTTGAGAATCAACTATCCCATGTTCCCGGAAATTACACGACAGCTAATGTGGTGGATTGCTCTTTTCGGAATGATAAATATTATTTACGGAGCTCTTGTTGCACTCGCACAAAAGGATTTTAAGAAGCTGATCGCTTATTCATCTGTATCACACATGGGATACGTTCTGCTAGGAATGGCATCGCTTTCCACGTCTGGTATTAATGGTGCAATCTTCCAGATGTTTAATCACGGTACAATTACTGCAATGCTCTTCTTGATTGTAGGCGTAATTTACGATCGTGCCCATACAAGAGGATTAAATGATTTTGGCGGCCTCGCTGCACAAATGCCGGTTTACACCGGGTTTGTTACAGTAGCTTTCTTTGCAGCTATCGGGCTTCCAGGAATGAGCGGATTTATTTCCGAAGCGCTGGTATTTGTAGGATCATTCGGTGTTGAACTTACAAGAATATTAGCAATGGTTTCTACTCTTGGAATTTTGCTGGGCGCTGCTTATATGTTGTGGACGTTACAAAGAATTTTCTTCGGTCCGCTGAACGAAAAATGGTCATCGCTTACTGACCTTGATAAACGCGAATACGCAATGCTGGTACCTTTAGCCTTAATAATAATTTTTCTAGGAGTATATCCATCAGCAATGCTGGATATTATGAATACATCTGTTAATTCACTCGTAAATTTTGTATCAGGAAACATCGATTCATTAACAATAAGCGGATTATAAGAAAATAGAAATGGCAAACTTATACCAATCATTAGAATTAATACTTCCTGAAATTGTTCTATCGCTTGCACTTGTTGTTTTGGTTACATCCGATCTGATCCTTCATAAAGATAAAAGGTTGATCCCTTACATTGCCGGATTAGGAATCGCTGTAACCGGGGCATTTGTTATCAACCAATTCAACTTCAGCGGATTTGCTTTCCAAACCTCATCAAATACACTTCGTAATTATGGTATGGTTGCTGTTGATCCTTTCGGAGTATTTTTCAAATTGATTGTTATCGCTTCTTCTATTTTAATCGTATTCTTCTCTTATTCATCGGAAGAAATTAATAAAACAATAGACCGCCTCGGTGAGTATTACGCACTGATTTTCGGTATGATGCTCGGAATGTTCTTTATGATTACTGCGACGGATTTTATTTTAATCTATCTCTCGCTTGAACTACTTTCCCTATCATCATATGTTCTTTCAGGTTTTACTAAATTAAGAGACCGCAACAGCGAAGCGGCATTAAAATATTTATTGTACGGGGCTGTCTCGTCAGGATTAATGTTATTTGGAATTTCACTGATATACGGTTTGACCGGTAGTACAAACCTTTACGTAATAAATTCACTGCTGCAAGTAAATAGCTTTAATGGTTTTACATTTTCATTTGCAGTGATTTTAGTATTTGCCGGTATTGGTTACAAAATTTCTTCTGCCCCATTCCATTTTTGGACGCCCGATGTTTACGAAGGAGCGCCGATTACTATTACAGCATTTCTATCTGTTGCAAGCAAAGCAGCCGGGTTTGCACTTCTCATCAGATTTATCAAAACTACATTTGTTTCCTTTGTAGATGTAAATGGTGCATGGGCATTAATAGAAATATTCGATTGGAAAACAATTCTTGTTGCAATTTCAATTCTGACAATGACGTTGGGAAATTTCTCGGCACTGTGGCAAGATAACCTCAAAAGAATGCTCGCTTATTCAAGCATTGCTCATGCCGGTTATCTTTTACTTGGAATAGTAGTCTTTTCCAATCAAGGTTTGATCGCGATGCTGGTATACTTTGTTATTTACTTATTAATGAATCTTGGCGCCTTTTTAGTTGTAATGCTTGTTGCAAACAAAATCGGCTCGGAAGAAATAGATGATTACAACGGACTTGGTTATACATCTCCACTACTGGGAATATCATTTGCGATCTTTTTAATTTCTTTAACCGGTTTACCCCCAACTGCCGGTTTTATTGGCAAACTTTATTTGTTCATTGCATTAGTCGATGCAAAAATGATTACAGTTGCTGTTATTGCCCTTCTCAATTCTGTGGTATCGCTCTACTATTATATCCGGGTATTAAAACATATGTATCTCATCAGAGCAACAGAATCAACTCCAGCGGTAGTCTCTTCATTCGGGAATAAATTATTGGTACTTATAATTGTTATACCGGTTTTGGTATTGGGAATTTATTTCTCGCCATTGATTGATTTTGCCAAGAGAAGTATTACAATTTTAGGGTTATAAGAGAATTGAAAGTCCTTCTTGCGTTTATACCAAAGCTTTTATAGTTTTTTCACACATATTATTATACTTTGCATCGTTTTGAGTTTTTCAATATCTAATTCACATAAAATAATTCCCCGGTGACAAATATGAATCATTTACAAGACTTGATTTCCCAAAAGGAAATTTTCATTAAATTTATGAAAGAAAAATACCCGTTATTCAACAATTCCAATATCTTTTTAAGGGATATCCAGTATGCGGTCAAGAGTTTCTTTGAGAAGAAGGATCGATTTTTAACATACGCGCAAACTGATATCATCTCCCAAGGATTTATAAAAAAGCTTGAGGAAACAAAAGAATTTATTAATGTTTCAAAAAATACGTGGAAAGTGAATTTTTCTTTCGAAAAGGTTGTTAAAGAAAATGAACAAGCTCAAAATTAATATTGAGAAAGGATTTCACAATGAGTGAACAAGCAATTCTGCAAAATGAGATCGATATAACTGAAAAAGCCATAAAACAAATTAAGAGAATAAAAGAAGAGAATAACATACCGGCTGAATATGGATTAAGGATTGGTGTTAAAGGAGGAGGGTGTTCCGGTTTGACTTATCAACTCGGGTTTGACGCCGAACCAAAAGAAATGGATACCGTTATCGAAAAAGAAGGACTTAAACTTTTTGTAGATGGTAAAAGTCTTTTTTATTTGTCCGGTACCATCCTTGATTTTAGTGACGGACTTAACGGGAAAGGATTTGTTTTTAATAACCCGAATGCAACCAAGACTTGCGGATGCGGCGAATCATTTGGAGTCTAAATGAAAAGAAGAAATTTCATATCGTCTCTCGGATTAATTTCTTTTGGAGGCAGTTTAACAAAATTTGAAGCAATGACAAACAAATTAAATAATAAATTAGATTGGAGTAATAAAATGAGTAAGTTTGAATTACCGGCATTACCTTATTCTTTCAATGCCCTGGAACCTCACATAGATGCACGTACAATGGAAATTCATCATGGTAAACATCACGCTGCTTACGTAAATAATTTGAATAATGCAGTGAATGGAACAGAACTCGAAGGGAAATCTTTGGAAGAACTGTTTAAGAATGTTTCCAAACTACCGGCGGCTGTAAGAAACAACGGCGGCGGTCACTATAATCATTCTTTGTTCTGGAATATAATGGGACCAGATAAAGGCGGTCAGCCAACCGGCGCTTTGTCAGATGCAATCAACAGTACTTTCGGTTCGTTTGATAAATTTAAAGAGCAATTTAACAATGCCGCTGCTACACGTTTTGGCTCTGGTTGGGCGTGGCTTGTTATCTCTAATGGTAAGTTAACCGTCTTATCAACACCAAATCAAGATAACCCGTTAATGGATCTGGCAGATGTAAAAGGATTCCCAGTGATGGGATTGGATGTTTGGGAACACGCTTATTATCTCAACTATCAAAACCGCAGACCTGATTACATCGCTGCATGGTGGAACGTAGTTAATTGGGATGAAGTTGCAAAACGTTTTGCTTCTGCCAAATAATTTTCAAAATATCATACAATGCAAAAATTATTTTAAGCATTTAAAACCCCGGCGACGGGGTTTTGTTTTTTTAAAGATTCCATATCTATTGCTAAAATAATGATGTATGATAATACTTCCCGGCAGATTTACTATCCAATCGAGACAAATAAAAATGTAACTGTCCAACTTCCACAGCTCAATAACGCAATCAATTTGTACAGCTCTGCTTAATTGTAAGGTAGCTGTTCAACCAGTATTAAAATCTCAACCGTTTCGGAACCAACAGCACTAAAAAAATGTAGAAACACCGAGATACCGGCAACAATTGAAAAGTATTATAACTTATGACTAGAGAAAGTTTACCGGCTATTTATCGTCTAACACCATTAGAAATTAAGAATAATCAATTAATATAAACGTTACTGTAATGTTTGAATAAAATTCTTGCGGTTGTAACTCTTGAGTATGGTAGAACCTTCATCATCAAGAATATAGGTTTACTAATTAGAGACAATTGTATTCAAACAATTCCCTGAAACGATTTCATTAGATAAATTCATTGAGCGATAAATAAAAAGGTTATTCAACGATTGGGAAATTTTAAGGAATCTGCTGCGAAAAAACTGATATATATTAATCCATCGGAACTGTCTAATGGAGAACCAAACAGAACAAATAAACCTGACAAATATTTATTTGTAAAAGTTGATTACAGTACTGTCAAAGTAAGTTTTGACGAAATAAAATTTGTAGAGGGATTGAAAGACTATATAAAAATTCACATTAATGGAAAATTTGTTATAACTAAAAGCACTATTAAGAACCTGGAGAGCAAACTACCGGCAGAACAATTTACGAGAGTGCACAAATCTTACATTATATCGATAGACAAAATTGATAAAATTGAATACAATCATATTTTCATAGGGCAAAATAAAATCCCCATCGGAATGCAATTTAAGGATTCTTTTTACGAAAGAATTAACAGTCTCAGACTGTGAGTTTAAAAATCATTTCTAACTGAAATTACTCATTTTAGTTACACCCCGATTTATCGAGGTGAATTTGACAAAAAAAATAATTCTTCAACCGTTTTAACGGTTTATAAACTGTTAAAACAGTTTTAAATTTTTTCTTCTTTTTTGCTCACCGCAATGAATTGCGGTGTTAATACAACACAAATTTGAGTTTTGAGTAACTCCAGTTTCTAATCAAATCGTGATCTGCTTGACCAAAGTTCAGGTAAAGAAAGGTTTAGGTAAAATTGCCAGTAACTATTCTTAATTAATCCTTTGCTCGTAGTTCCTTCTTCGCCATATTCAATTGAGAGATTAATTGTACTTGTATAGTCGTACGGAATACCAACACCGAAACTTATTCCTTTAGAATTGATCGGCATGTTTTCTATTTTGAGATAAGAACTTTTGTAATTAGCACCCAGTCTATAATATATTTCCTTAAACCATGAGTCATCCCTATCTTTACCGGGAAAATATTCTACCCCGATAGAAAACCGGTTACTGTTTTTTGTATCAAGGTTAGGATTAGAAAAATTTATGTTAGACCACTCCGACCATTCATAATCGAAACCGGCTCTAAAATTATTACCATTCTTAACAGCGATTCCAATGCCCAACTTTTGAGGGATTTTTATGCTTGGTTGATCCTTTGCGTCCAAAGAAGTAGTTGTTCCTTCATACGTAAACTTAAGATCATCTTTTGTATTCAACTTTTTGCCCGTTCCGTAAATTAGACCAACAGTGTATTCCCAATCTTGTCCGTTTGTTGTAGGGTCGTCATCAACAATCGAATATTGTAAACCATAATCAAAATAGAGACTATATGCAGTGCGTTCATTTATGAGTTCATAACCGTTAAAACTTTCGTTACTTGCGGCAATTTCTGATTGGGTTATAGTACCAACTATGTATGAAGTGTTAAAACCAAGTGATAACCCATCAAATATTTTAAATGAGTTTCCCCAGTATAGCCGGTTAAATCCTCCGCTCCCTTTATAAGTTTTATCAAACGAGACAAGCTCGCCGCCAATTTCATCGTTTGAATTTATTTCATAATTAACTGAACTAAAAGGAACAAGACCAAAACTGCTTGTCCACCAATTTGTTAAGTAAAGACTCGCGGAAAAATAACTTAAATTGATATCGCCGCCGGTTTGATAAGAATATTTATTCTCGGATTTGTAGTATGTACCATAAACGCCGACTTCCATAATAAATGAACTGTTAGCTCCAAGATAAGACGCTGGATTTAAATTATTAATTGATCTCCCGGATTTGAAAGCTATCCCGGTCCCGCCCAAAGATCTATTAACGCCATAACTATTATCATTCAACTGCCCAACACCAAACATAGAATATACTGAGTTACGAACTTGGGCATTTAATAATTGTGAAGAGCATAAGATGCAGAATGATAAAATAGAAACAATCCAAAGCCGATCTTTAGACCAACGCCTTTGCATAAATATTATGTTATGTTTTTTGTTTGTCAAAAGATAGTCTCAATAAGACAAGTAATATATTTTCAGTTTTGTATTTCGATTTTTAGCGTCAATAATTAATCGTTCAAAAGTTTCTTGCAAGCCGCTATCCTGGAGAAGTATTAGAAACCCTTTTTCGGGATCAACATAGGAATCGGATAGTTCATAACTTAGATATTCCGTGATGTCAAATAAATAGGCAGTTTGTTCATTATAAAGTTTATCAACATTCAGGGTTGAAGCAAAACTGAATTGTGATGCTGTAATTCGGTTTTGTTTATCCGTATCATAAACAACTAAATCCGATGGAAGATCGAAAACATTATAACTTCCGTTTGAAGGAGCAATTGATAACTGGGCTTTCACTATTTTCCCCCTATCGCGAAGTAATATTTCTTGGAGAGATGGAAAATCCACCCTTATCTCTAATCCTATACCACCCTGGAGGAATGACAAACCGTCTGTTTTAGTATTTGATATTCCGCTTCGTTGTTCAGTAAGGGAATTCAACCGCGTCGATGTAAAATCATGTTTTACATTATTGAATTGCCTGGTAGAATCTTCAAGCAGAAACTCGTAATTGAGTTCTTCATCTGACCCTCCGTTTCTACTTGTGTACAAAATTAATTTTGCGTCATCAACACTAAAACCAATAATTGAACCCTCGTAAGAATCATCAGCCTTCAGCACCAATCCATGAAAATAGTTAATAAAACTTTCGTCGTCAGTTAGAATCTCCGATCCGTCTTTTAATTTGGTAAACAAGTCGAGACCGATTCCATCGCTGATTTTAATTGTTAAGGTATCGATTGAGTTATTTGGCCGGGGAGAGTAAATTATTGAACCTACCAGTTCAGGATTGTAGTTAAACTCAGTATTGCTCGTAATAACATCGTTCTCATCGAGTTTGATATTCTCAGTCAATTGATGAACTAATATTTTCTGGCTTTTAGTCGTATCACCGTAAAAATAATTATTATATCTAATAACCAATCTCAAAGAATCATACACATCATCATTATCAATTAAATCAGCATTATCCGGCATCCCGATTTGGAAATAACTACTACTTGTTACTTTTCCGAAAATATCATCGCGATAATTACCTATCAGCAAACGTCCGGTTCCGGAGGTAATAACAGTATCTAAAATTACAGTAGATAGACTTACCGAAAATGTATCGATTAAATTCAAATCCGTTTGGGACTCAACATATTCCTCCCCAAGCGTAAAGTCATTCGGATTTTCTTGACAGGTATTAAAAAATAAACTAAGTAAAGAAATGATTAATACGGATAACCGAATGTTAGAATTCCAAAATAATTTGTTATCGGTACTCATAAATGTTTTATGGATTTCAGTAACCTTAATTCAAGCTTTGCAAATCAAATAGATTCTATCGACGTAAAAAAAATATTTATACCAATACAGCATATTTGTAGACAAACAATTCTATATGATTGATAATCTTGTCACCCACTTTATTGTTTGTTGTAATGAAGAGTTGAATTGCATTAATAACTGAAGTTACTCAAAATTCATATTTGAGTATTTTTTAATTGCCACGACCTTTACAGACTGTGTGAAAATTGTAGGTCGAAACTTGTCCGGCATGAGTTTGACGGGCGCTGTTTCGACCATTTTGAGCAAATGCAATTGTGAATTCAATGAATATTTGCATGAGCGATGCTTGCCCGGCATGAGTTAGTCGGGCAGCAAATCACCCTACAAATTTAATTTTCACACAGCATCTATTTGTTTTCATATTTTTTCTCACTGTAATTGCATTAATCAAGAGCATCGATTAAATAATTATGTTGGTCTATTATTTCTTCTATTATATCTACAAAATTTTTTTGTTACCCAATCCAGAAATACTTTTGTTCTTAGTTTCATAATACTAAGAGTGAATACCATGACAAAAGTGAAGTTCAAAACCGTTTTTAACAACCTATCGATCAGCATGGTGGGTATTTTCTTAAAAGTCTTCGTTTTTTCTATTCTTCTTTTGCTGGTAGGCAGCTGCAAAGATGAAGAAAGCAGTGATGAAGAACTGGTTGGCAACTGGATTGAACTTTCCGATTTTGAAGGCGTTCCTAGATCTGACGCTGTTGCATTTACAATCGGTAATAAAGCTTATGTTGGTACCGGGTATGACGGCGAAGATAGATTGAATGACTTCTGGGAATACGATCCTCAATTAAACAATTGGACACGCAAAGCCGACTTCCCAGGTATTGCACGGAGCGGAGCTGTTGGTTTTGGAACCGATACCAAAGGTTATATTGGTACCGGTTACGATGGAACGAATAAGTTAAATGATTTTTGGGAATACGATCCGGCTACCAACACATGGACCCAAGTAGCGGATTTTGGAGGTTCGGCAAGGTACGGTGCTATTGCTTTTGCAATCGATAACAAAGGTTATGTCGGCACCGGGTACGATGGTAATTCCTTGAAAGATTTTTGGCAGTATGATCCTTCAACAAATCAATGGAATCAAAAGATCAGTCTTAGCGGCGGAAAACGTCGTGATGCTGTAGCTTTTGTAATTGATGGTAAGGGATATGTCTGTACCGGGATCGATAACGGAGTTTATGAAAATGATTTTTGGGAATACAATCCTATATCTAATGAGTGGAGTAAAAAACGTTCTATTGCCGATTTATCCGATGATGAATACGATGATGATTATACTAGTTTAACCGGAATTAATAAAGTTGCATTTTCAATTAACGGGAAAGGATATATAGCAACTGGCGGTACAAGCAGTGCTGAAACACATGTTTGGGAATATGATCCTAGTTCGGATTGGTGGCAGAAAAGAACTTCGCTCGAAGCTTCAGCACGGGTTGAAGCAGTCGGCTTTGCCATTGAGGATTTAGGTTATATAACTACCGGAAGAAATTCGAGTTACTATTTTGATGATCTATGGGGATTTGAACCCGGGTCGGAACAAGTTGATCTTGACAAAATATCTATTGTAGCACCGTAAATAGAAAAATTGTTGAAGCAACATGATATAAAAAAGAAAAACCCGTCATTACGGGTTTTTCTTTTTACTCAAATCTCAATACTGATATCTAAGAAGTTACAAACCAGCACCGACAAATTTTAATCTATTCAAAGCACGAGCAAGTGCAGCTTGCGCTCTCACTTCATCAATTTTTTCTTTGTTTCTATTAGCTAATCTTTCTTTTGCTCTTTCCAAAGACCTTTTAGCCCGTTCAACATCAATTTCTTCCTTACTTTCAAAACTTTCCACAAGAACAAGAATCTTATTATTCAACACCTCAACATTTCCGCCGCCGGTTGTATATTCAACTTCAACATCATTCAAATCTTTTACAGTAATTTTCCCGATTTCAAGTTTACTCAATAGCGGAGCGTGATTAAACAATACTTGAAAATTGCCGAGTGTACCGGGCAACGATATCGATTTAACTTTACCTAAAAAAGCTGTCTTGGAAGGTGTTATTATTTCAATATTTATTTCTTTCATGATTGAAGCTTCTTAGCTTTTTCTACTGCTTCTTCAATTGTTCCAACATACATAAAAGCTTGTTCAGGAAGATCATCATGTTTACCATCCAATATCTCTTTGAAACTTCTTACTGTGTCTTCAAGCTTTACATATTTTCCGGTAAAACCGGTGAATTGTTCAGCTACATGGAACGGCTGACTTAAAAATCTTTGTATTCTTCTTGCTCTTCTAACAACAACTTTATCGTCTTCGGATAATTCATCCATGCCGAGAATATTGATAATGTCTTGCAAATCTTTGTACGCTTGTAAAATTTCTTTTACTTGTTTTGCAACAGAGTAATGTTCATTACCAACGATATCCGGCTGTAAAATTCTAGAAGTGGAATCAAGCGGATCAACTGCCGGGTAGATACCAAGCTCTGAAATCTGGCGGCTCAATACAGTTGTAGCATCGAGGTGAGAGAAAGCCGTTGCCGGGGCCGGGTCAGTTAAATCGTCTGCCGGTACATAAATAGCTTGCACGGAAGTGATAGAACCTTTATCAGTAGAAGTAATTCTCTCCTGGAGCTCGCCCATTTCCGTTGCAAGATTTGGCTGATAACCAACTGCAGAGGGCATACGTCCGAGTAAAGCAGATACTTCGGAACCGGCTTGAGTAAAACGGAAAATGTTATCTATGAATAAAAGAACGTCTCTTCCTTCATCATCGCGGAAATATTCTGCAATCGTTAATCCGGTTAAACCAACTCTCAAACGTGCACCGGGTGGTTCGTTCATTTGTCCAAATACAAGCGCGGTTTTTGGCAGAACACCTGATTCCTTCATTTCAAGCCAGAGATCGTTTCCTTCTCTGGTTCTTTCACCCACACCGGCAAATACAGAATAACCGCCGTGCTGCTTCGCAATATTATGTATCAATTCTTGAATGATAACCGTTTTGCCAACACCGGCACCGCCAAACAAACCGGTTTTGCCACCTTTTGTGTACGGCTCGAGAAGATCAATAACCTTAATACCGGTTTCAAACATTTCTTGCTTTGTTGTAAGGTTATCAAATTTTGGGGCATGGCGGTGGATTGGATATTTCCGCTTTGTTTTAATCTCACTGCCCAAACCATCGATACCTTCACCAATTACGTTAATCAATCTACCCAAAGTTTCCGGTCCAACTGGTACTGAAATCGGTTCGCCGGTATCGTATGCTTTCATACCGCGGACAAGTCCATCGGTAGAATCCATAGCAACAGTTCTAACACGGTTTTCACCAAGATGCTGCTGTGCTTCTACAATTAACTCTTGGTCTTTTCCCTCCAAGTCTTTACGCGGAATTTTTATCGAATTGTATATGCTAGGTAAGTATCCGTCTTGAAAATCGATATCTACAACGGGCCCAATAATCTGGACTATTACACCTTCATTAGATGCCATTTTTCACCTTATTTATCAAATTTTAGTTTGTAAAATTAAAAAGAAGCGGTATGATTTCCAAAGAAGACGGGCATAATATTTTGATTTAGTTAAACTACTCCCATTAAAAAATATTTTCTTATGTGGATCAAAAATTTCATAAATGACCAAGATCAGTAAAAACTATTTTTCTAATTTGGTTCGTCTTTTATTTTTTCAATACTTCATCTAAAAGATTTTTTAAATCATCCAACAAAAATGGTTTTGATATATAATGAGTTATACCTTTGGACAGAAATTCATCCTTATCTTCCGGCTTAGCATATGCAGTCACTGCTATAATGGGGACGTTATGATATTCATCAATATTTCTAATACGACCGGTCAATTCTAGTCCATCCATTCCACCACCTAAATTTATATCCATTAAAATTGCATCGTAAGAGCTCTTATGAATTTTTTGAATTGCTTTATCAGCACTTTCTGCAAAATCTAATTCACAAAAGTTTGATAATTTTATCCCAACAGCTTCCCTTGCATATTTATCATCTTCAATATAAAGTACTTTTTTAGTAATACCTTCGGGTGGTTGAACGCTGCTATTTTTATTCCCTTCCTCCATTTTACTCGATTTTAGTTCTTGCATATCAGGGACAATTTCGAAAGGAATTTCAACTATGAATGCAGAACCTTTGCCTTCTTCACTTTCTAAATGAATATTTCCATTCAATAACTCGACATATTTTTTTGTGATAGTTAATCCAAGACCGGTTCCTTCAAAACTGCGGCTATGACCCTCACTTACTTGTCTAAATTCTTCCCAGATAATATCTTGCTTATGTTTTGGTATCCCTATGCCGGTATCAATAACTTTAATAATTAGATAATCTTTGTCGTTCTTTAAGACTTTATCCAAGATTATTTCAATCCCGCCGTGGTGTGTATACTTTATTGCATTACTTAATAGGTTATTGATAATCTCCCATATCAGTTGTTCATCGGATCTAATTAAAGGCAGTCTGCACATAATATTTTTCTTAAAGAATAGTTTTTTCTTCTCGGCGGTTTTCTTAAAAAGTTTATACTCTTCGTCAACGATTTTTTCTACATCAACATTGACAAATTTTATTTCTGTTTTTTTGAATTCAAGTTTAGTAACGTCCAAAATTTTATTTAATGTCTCGGTTAATCTCTTGGATGATTCATAAATACCTTCAGCTAATTCTTTATCTTCATGATTGGTAAGGTTCGCAGCTAAAATTTCTGCAAAGCCAATAATACCAACAAATGGCGTGCGGAGTTCATGGCTCATATTTGCGAAGAAATTAGTTTTAATTCTGTTCATTTCTTCTGCTTTTTCTTTAGCAGCAATCAACTCTTTTTCCATAGCTTTCCGATCGGTAATATCACGAGCGACCGTAGAATATAATTCCACTTCGCCATTTTGCGATTTATGAGCAATCATAATTTGAAGTACCGGTATTTCGTGTCCATCCCTATGTAGTAGGCTAGTCTCACCATTCCAAATTCCTTCTTGTGCTGCTTTAGGCAGAACCTCATTCATTATAAACGAACGCATCGATTCCGGGTGCCCTAATATGATAGGAAAGCCGGTTAAATCTTCTTTTTCGCCAATCCCCACCAAATTCCTACCGCCGCGATTAAGATAAAGTGCCATCCCATCCTTATCAGCCATGCCTACAAAATCGCTAGTTGATTCAAGAATGGCTATTAGTCTATTACGTTCCTCTTGAGCTTTCTTTTGTAAAGTGATATCACGTGCAACACCTATCAGGGCAATAAATTTGCCATCTTTATCTTTAACAAGTGATGTAGAAAGCCAGATAGAAAACTCGGTTCCATCTTTTCGTTTATTGAGTAATTCACCTTGCCAACCGCCTTTTAAAGTTGCCGGAAGAATGGCACTAACAATTTCTTTTGGATTACGGTCAGATCGAACCATCGTCATAGACTCCCCTTGCAACTCTTTTTGAGTATATCCATAAGTTTTTTCGAAAGCTTCATTAACGAAAATGAGGTTATCATTTGCATCTGTAATGCTCACACATTCGTTTACACTTTGCACTGCATTGCTGAGGAGATGAAGAACTTTCTCGGTGCGTTCGCGTTCCTTTTCCGCACGTTTGCGCTCAGTGATATCAACCGCGGCTCCGAACAAGCCGATAACATTACCGGTTTTATCTTTCAATGGGAAATAACGGGTATCGAATGCAAGTTCGTTGGCTTCGGCAATAAATGAACACATTTCACCGGAGAGTGTTTTATTTATGTACTCCAATATTTCGGGATTATCACGGTACATATCAAAAACAGATTTCCCAACAACCTCGCCTGGTTTCAAACCAAGTTTTTCTAATCCTTTCCCTTCCGATAAAGTAAATCTTCCGTCTTTATCTAGCGAAAAAAGAATAACCGGCACATTATCAATAATTACACTCAATTGCTGCTGTGTCTTCTGTAATGATTCCTCTGCTCGTTTTCGTTCGGTAATATCACGAACTACAATGATTATAGCCGTTATATTATTTGTTCCGTCCTTTATAAACGAAATTGTATGCTCGGTAGGGAAAATATCACCATTTTTTTTCTTGAAAAGAAATTCAAATCGTGCTGCTTCGTCTCTCTCAAAAGATTCAAATATTTTTTTGCCGAAAATATCATACTGTTCCCTATCAACATGCAAAATTTCCGTACTCTTATTACGAGCTTCATTTAATGAATAACCGAACATTTCTTCAGCAGCAGTATTCATGTTCATAATTGTTCTATCTTTTGATATTACAAAGACAGCATCTTTTTGAGAATTAAAAACTGTATGAAACCATATTTCAGATTCCATCAAAGCGGCGGTTCGTTCCCTAATCAGGTTTTCCAGATTTTCTATAAGCCACACCCGTTCTAAGGCAGTGCCTATTTGATTACCAACAGCAAAAAAGGTATCCATTTCATCATCTGTAAACAAATCTTTTTCGGATCCGACAAGATTCATCACACCAAGAGTTTCTTCGCCGCTCCACAAGGGAACTGATGCGTGGTAAAATATACCATGTTGATATTTGTTTTTTTTCTGTAAGCGTTCGCACTCAAGAATATTTGTTACCCTATCTAATTCACCAGCGATAAGTTTTCGCCAACAATTACAATCAGATTCATAAAATTCATCAGTATCAAGTTCCGGCGGCAAACCTTTTTTAGCAGCTAACCTATGACTATCATTATTTTTTTTCAGGAGAATCCACCCGGCTTTAATACCCGGTAATTTTATTCCCTCTTCTAAAGCTTTATCCAAAACTTCTTGTTCACTTTTGCATTTATTTAGTTCTCTTGCAATATTGTATAATCCGCCTAGGGTGATGTTTGAGCGTTTTAATTCCCCGTTTATTTGTACGGCTTGTTCATATGTCGATATCAGCAAATCTAATATCTGCTGTCTCTCAGATGAAATAAAATGACGTTCACCGCCAAGAGATATTTCCATACCAAGCTGTACTTTTTCACTTTTTCTTAATTCTAAGTTGGTAAGTATATAATGGATACGTGCAAGCAGATACTTTTCATCATAAGGTTTCCTGATAAAACTATCTGCGCCGACTTGCAGACCATTAATTATATCCCTTGCTTCATTAAGAGATGTGAGAAGTATTACCGGTATATGTTTTAAACGATTATCGGATTTTACTCTCTTGCAGAATTCATAACCATCCATAACGGGCATTATTATATCGCTGATAATTAAAAGCGGTTTGTAGTCCTTTAAATATTCTAATGCTTCTACCCCGTTATTTACAATTGAGGGATTATACTGATTTTGTAAAAGAAAATATTTTAGTTTTTCAGCTTGGGTAAGACTATCTTCAACAATTAGTATATCTTTATTTTTAGCCGGCATCTTTTACCCTTTCATTTATACATCCAAACTAATAGATAGATATTGATCTATTTTTTTAGCGAAAAGAAGAAAGTAGCACCGTTATCCGGGTAACCTACAGCCCATGTTAATCCACCATGACGCGCAATAATTCTGCGGACATTTGCAAGACCGATTCCGCTTCCTTCAAATTCTTTTTCGTTATGCAAACGCTGGAAAACACCAAAAAGTTCTTCGGCATAATCCATATTAAAACCAACGCCATTATCTTGTACTGAAAAAACTATTTCACCATTTTTATTTTCATATTTAATACTGATCTCTGCTGTATCACGCTTTCTTGTAAACTTGACCGCATTACTTAACAAATTTTGGAACACAAGTTTTAGCAGTAAGGGATCAGCTTGAACATTTGGTAGTTGTTCAATATTCCAGTTTATTTTCCGGCCTACACACTGTGGACCTAATTCATTTATCACGTCACGTATTATTTCGTTTGGATCAAGCCCGGTAATATTAATCTTTGTTCTGCCGGTTCTAGAATATGAAAGGAGTGCATCAATTAAAGAATCCATTTTTTTTGCCGACCCGGATATAACAGACAGATAATGTTTTACCTCATCATCAGCTTGATCGTTTATCTTACCTTTTAACAATGAGATAAATCCGTCGATGTGGCGCAACGGTGAACGCAAATCGTGGGAAACCGAAAAGGCAAATGTTTCCAGCTCTTTATTACTTTCTGCAAGCTGGCTATTTAATTTGCTAAGTTCATCTTTAGCCTTTTCGAGTTCACGATTTTTCTGTATAGCAGTTTCATAAGTAGACATTAATAGATCGATAATTTGTATTCGATCCGATGTAATTAAATGTTTTTGCCCGGAAAAATAAATCTCTACACCTAGTTGAGATTGTCCGTGTTTTCTTAATTCAAGATTGGCTTGTATATATTCTATCCTCGATAGTAGATATTCTTCATCATAAGGCTTTACAATAAAATTATTTGCGCCGCACAACAAACCGTTGATAATGTATTCCGAATCTGATAGTGATGTTAAAAGAATCACTGCTATATGGTTAAGCTTATCATCGGATTTGATAATTCTGCATAGCTCATAACCATCCATCCCCGGCATTAATATATCGCTTAAGATGATAGAAGGATTAAGTTCGGGAATAATTTTAAGTGCTTCGTTTCCATTCGATGCAGTTTCAACTTGATATGATTTTGATTCTAAAAAATATTTAAGCTTTGCTGCTTGTGTTGGGCTGTCTTCAACAATAAGAATTGTAGGGTGATTATTTTTTTTGTAACCGGGCTTCACTTAATCCCTCCTATATAATATACTTTATAAAACAAGTTGTGTGAAATAATTTATAAACCGTTCCGTCTAAATAACATCACGTAAGTGAACTGTTTTATTTCCTTAGAATTTTCATTAAACCATGGTTTACAAGTTGTTTTAAAAAATCCGCTTTAATTATGAACTCACCCTAAATCCCTCTCTTAAACTAAGAGAGGGACTTTTCAAAACATCCCGGCACAACCCCTTCTCTTTCCCAATAGAAAACATCGGGACAAGTTTAAGAGAAGGGGTCGGGGGATGAGTTCAAATACATTGACATAATTTTCACACTGTCTGTAATACCTTGGCTAATGAAAGTTAGCTTACGTTTTCATAACGCATTATCCATAAAAGTCATTTAGACCACAGCTTTTCATTTTTTTATTCACACATAGATTTGTTATATAATCCATAACATTTAACTGATAACATTTTTATTATAATTATGATCGGCAAGTATTTTAAGGATTACAGCAATCTTTTCAGGCGGTAAAACATAATCGACCCCATTAAGTTTAATAGCTTTACCCGCCATTCCATGAACTATTGAACTTTCTTCGTCTTGTGCAATTGTTGCAGCGCCGCTATCCTTTAATAATTTTAATTCCTCGGCACCATCTGTTCCCATACCGGTAAGCAGAACACCAATTGAGTGCTTTCCGTAAACTTTGTTTATAGAACGAAACAAAAATGAAACTGATGGGCGAAGATTATTTTCCGGTTTGTCTTTGCTTAGTAAGATTCTATATGTATCGTCAATACCCATATGAAAGCTGTCGGGTGCAACATAAACGTTACCGGCTGTTATCATCTCATAATGTGCTGCAATATGAATTGGCATACCGGTAGTCTGGGATAACCACTCAACAAATCCTTGAAGAAATCCCGTTGCGATGTGCTGTACAATTAAAATCGGCAAAGGAAAATCCTTACCTATAGAAGATAAAATTTTTTGTAGTACTATTGGACCGCCGGTTGAGGCCCCCATTGCAACAACCTGGTAAATACCTTTTTCACTTTTTGATTTTGTTGTAGTTATAATTTTCTTAAAACCATTTGGAGACGTTTCAGATAGTTTTGATAAATGCGGCCACCGTCTTACAACTTTTACTTCAGACATAAGTTTTATCGTGTTAATTAATTCGGCAGAGGTAGAATGAAAATCGGGGTGACCGATACCGGCCGGACGCGGTAATACAGCAAGCGCCCCGGCTTCCATTACCTGGAATGTTTCGTTTATTTCTTCCCTTGCCAACGTACTGCTTACAATAATAATCGGGGTAGGCATTGTTTCCATTATTTTTCTTGTTGCTTTCAATCCGTCAAGTTTGGGCATATGCATATCCATAGTAATAACATCCGGATTTTTTATCTTCACCATTTCAATGGCTTCCACCCCATTATTTGCTATACCTATTACATGTATGTTAGAATCAGAACTTAGAATGTAAAACAACAATTCCTGAATAACGGGCGAATCTTCAACAATGAGAACTTTGATCATAATTAGTTTCCAGTTTTTTGTTTTCTAGTTTCGAGCTCTAAGTTTTTTGTCTCAAGTTTATGGTTTCGTATTGATAATTATTTCCAGTCTTGATGCATTTTATACTTTGAATCTTTAATACTTGTTTTCCTGGTATTACTCATCAGCCTACAAACTTACCCTCAGTTTTTTCCGAAGGAATGGCTTCGCCAAACTGATGGGATTACAAAAAGAACGATTATGTTTTGGCTTTAGCCGTATTAGATTTGTGTGATAGGGCTAAAGCCCTATGTTTCACTCTCAGTCCTTATTCCGTCTGCTAAAGCAGACGGTTATTTAGAACTCATCACTCAAAACTCAACATTGTTACACTTTACCCATCGTTCTAAACCAACTGTTTTATTACATCCAGCAAATTCCCTTGGTCAAAACTGCTTTTTACAATATATGCATTTGCCCCTACATCAATGCCATGTTCCCTATCCTCACGCGTTTCAAGTGCAGTGACTAAGATTACCGGTAATTCGGAGAATTTTTTGTCGGAACGAATCTTCTGTGTTAAATCAAAACCACTCATCCTCGGCATATCAACATCAGAGACAACAATATCAAATTCGCCCGATCTAAGTTGTGTATATCCATCCACTCCATCAACAGCAGTTTTTACATTATAGCCGGAAGTTTCTAAAATATTTTTTAACAACGTACGTGCAGTTATAGAATCTTCAACTACAAGAACGGATTTCTTTGCTTCGGACTTTTTATCAGTCTCTGCTGCCGGTTGTATTTGAATACCACGCGCTTTAACAGCTGATTTCATTAAATCGGTAATATTTAAAATAGGCACCACTTCACCTGTCCCTAAAATTGATACGCCGCTTATATTACGGACACGATCCAATTGGGAACCAAGCCGTTTCACTAAAACTTCTTGCTCACCTAAAATTTCATCAACTAAGAATGCAATCCGTTTTTCCGCCGAATTAACAATAAGTACGGGCACATACTTGTTTTCATCAGTCAAAGTATTTTTAGTTTGTATTTCTAGTACTTCACTTAAACGCACCAACGAAATAGTTTGACCGTAAAATAAAATTGTCTCCCTATTTTCAACGGTTTTAATATCATCTCTATTAATCCGCAGTACCTTCTCGATATATATTGTTGCAAAAACAAAGAGGCGGTCACCGCTTCGAATTATTACGCCCCTGATAGTCGCAAGAGTAATTGGCAATTCCAATAAAAATGTAGTCCCAATATTTGGATTAGACTCAACTGAAACTGCCCCTCCAATTTTTTCAATTTTTTCTCGTACTATCGCAAGCCCTAGTCCTCTGCCAGATAAATTTGTTATAATTGTACTCGTTGTAACCCCGGATTGAAAAATCAACCCAAGAGTTTCTTGCTTGCTAAGTTTATCAAAAGAATCTTGTGTAATCATACCAAGTTTTAGCGCCGAATTTCTAGTCTTGCCAAGATCAATCCCGGCTCCATCATCGGTAATAATAATTTCAATTTTATTCCCATGTTTTTGAACAATCTCAATTTTAATTGAGCCACGAACAGATTTATTTTTTGTCTGCCGCTCAGCCGGCGTTTCTATTCCATGGTCGATACAATTCCTAACTATATGAATTAACGGATCTTTAATCTCCTCCAGAATCCGGCGATCTATTTCAATGCCCTCACCTTTAATGATTAAATCAACTTCTTTCCCTTGGTCCCTGGAAAGATCACGAACCAACTTTGGAAATATTTCAAGCAGAGTGGAAAATGGCATCATTAAAGTTTTTTTCATATCGGCAATAAGATTATCTACCATACTTGAAAGTGTTCTATGTTCCTTTGCCGAAAAAGTCTCCAGTGTTGTTAATTTATTTCCAATCATTTTCACAAAATCTTCGTTCCATTCAAGAAAATGGTTAATCTGTTTTTTGCCGTTTGAAGCTTGAGTGTCTTTAGTTTTATTGTTTTTCTCTGAATAAAAATTAGATTTCGCTTTCGACCAATTCTTTCCCCACGATGAAATGGCCGTATTTATTTCATGCAGCTCACGTAGTTTTTGTGCCGATGATAATTTAGCTGCTAAAAATTCTTCAGATTGCAGTAAAACCGAATTTAATTGATTAATTGGAATCCTTATAGTCTGTGCCGTAAGATGTTTTTCTTGTATTAATGTCTGTTCTTTTTTGATTGACTCGGATAATTGTGATAAATCCGGTTCCGCCGATATATTTTTGTTATCTATTTCTTTAGAGAGCTCGCCAACTTTGCGTTTTAATTCATCAAGTTTATTATTATCCTTAGTTGAAAGCAGATTGTCCAGATAATTAACAGCAAGGTGGAATAAGTCTAATAGCCCGGCAGTTACTTCGAGCTTTCGATTTTTTAATTTAGAAAAAACATTTTCAAGCGACTGGCACAAGGTTTCTATTTCCAAATTATTAACAGCGCGTGCAGCTCCTTTTAAGCTGTGTGCTTCCCTGAATATAGTTTCTATTACTTTTATCTTGTTATCAGGATTCGTTTCTTTTTCTAATTCTATTAATCCTGACGAAATAGTTTTTATATGATCTTCTGCTTCTATCTTGAACGTCGCCAATAATTTTTTTAGAAAATCATTTTCTTTTTTAGGCATATTAATTTCCTCTTATTAATAGAAATTAACTAAGGAACCTTGACAATATTAGTTTAGCCGCAATTTTATTTTTTAATCCCGGTTAAAACCGTCTTACCTAGTTATCATTTTTCCACAATTTTGAATTGCTCAACAAGCTGTTTTAGTTTTTTCCCTAAGCCGTGAATATTTTCCACCGCAGTTTCCACTTGTTTGGTACCGGCTACATTCTGTGTACTGGCTTGCTTGATGTTCTCCATTGCACTCGCTATCTGATCCATTCCTACAGATTGCTGCTGACTCGATGCCGCTATCTGTGTAGCCGCTTGTGATGCCTCCGTTATACTATCACTTAGCATTCGTATCGCTTCACCCGATTCTTTTACTTGTTTTATACCGGCTTCTACTGCCTTACTGCCTTGCTCGGTCGACATTACTGCATTACTTGTTGCCTTCTGGATATCCAATAATATCGTTCTTACCTGACCAGTTGCTTGTTTCGACTGTTCTGCTAAACTCTTTACCTCCTGGGCTACTACGGTAAATCCTTTACCTTGTTCCCCGGCTTTGGCTGCTTCTATTGCTGCATTAACCGCCAGTAAATTCGATTGTTCTGCCAAATCATTTACCGTTGCTATTATCTCTCCTATCGCCTGGCTCTGCTCGCTTAATTTTACTATGCTATCTGCTATCAATTCCATCTGTTCGTTTATTTTATTCATCTTTTCTATTGTTTCTTCCACTGCTCTCTTTCCGCTTTGTGATACTTGCGCCGCTTTCTGTGCACTCTCGGAGACGTACTTTGATTTTTGTGCCGAGAGCTGTGATGTCTGTTTCACTTCTTCTACCGTGGTAGTTGTTTCGCTTACTGCTGTTGCAGTCTCTGCAGCACCTGATGCTACTTGTGCGGTGGATGCCAATACTTCATTTGTTGAAACAGCCAACACATTCACTCCATCAAAGATTTCTTTTGTTACATTCTTCAGATTATCTACCATTACCTTAACAGATTTGATAAGAATGCCGACTTCATCATTACGATTACTTTGCTGCACTCCAACGGTCAGATCACCATCGGAAACACGTTTGGCAATTGCAGCAATTCCTTTAAGCGGATTTGCAATGATTCTATTTAGGTACAAAGTCATCATGATTGAAACAACAATTGAGATTATACCAATTATCACAAAGAGGATTACAGCATTCTCAACTTTCTGTCCTGATATCTGAACATCAATCAAAGCGTTTTTTTCAGCATTGCTGCCTAATTCTTCGGCTATACTTCGTATTTTTTTATATCGTTCTATTTGTACGCCGGTTACGATTGTTTTTGCTTCATCCAATTTACCGGCATGTATTAGAGGTATTATTTGTTCTTCTCTTGTCTTTGCAAATTCTTCTCTTTCAATTATTAACTCCTCTAATTTTTTGATTGTAGCCGGTTCACCACTATATCGTTCAAGAAGTTTAGAAATAATATTATCAATAACTTCACTACGTTCTAATATCTCTTTATGCCATTTGTTTTGTTCTTCTCTATTCGATTCTAACATCATATCAAGCAAAGCTGCCCTTACACCATTTTCGTTTGTTCTTAAGGTTAAGAGATCTGTTGCATTGATAAAATCATTTTCATAAAGATTTTTTTGTGATTTTTGAATATCGCTAATTGTTAAATATGCTGTTGTTATAACAACAATTAGAAATATTATCACAAAACCAAAACCAATAAAAAGTTTGGTCTTAGTAGTTATATTAGAGAACCAATTCATAGTTTGTTCTTCCTAATTATTATTGTATTGTTTTACCTTATGTTTTATATAATTCAACGAGCTGTTCAAGTTTTTGCCCAAGGTTATATAAATTTTTAGCCGCCGACTCAGCTTGCTGCGTACCGATTACATTTTGTGCACTTGCTTGTTTAATATTTTCCATCGCTTGTGCAACCTGGTCCATCCCAACTAATTGTTGCTGACTGGATGCGGCAATTTGTGTAGCTGCTTGTAATGCCTCTGTTATATTATCTGCTAAAACACGAATTGATTCTCCAGCGTCAGTCGATTGTTTAACCCCGGTTTCAACTGCCTTAGTTCCTTGTTCGGTAGCCATAACAGAAGAACTGATTGCACGCTGAACATCACTTAATATAGAACGGACTTGTGAAGTTGCTTGTTTTGATTGTTCAGCTAAACTTTTAACCTCTTGTGCAACAACTGAAAACCCTTTCCCTTGTTCACCGGCTTTGGCTGCTTCAATTGCCGCATTTACTGCAAGAAGATTCGATTGGTCAGCTATATCGTTAACCGTTGCTATTATTTCTCCAATCGCCTGGCTCTGTTCGCTTAACTTAATTATGCTTTCAGCAACAGATTCCATCTGACCTCGAATATTATTCATACCATTAATCGATTCCTCAACTGATTTTTTACCCGTCTGTGATACTTGAACAGCTTTTTGTGCATTTTCAGAAACATACTTGGCTTTTTGAGTGGCTACCTGAGCAGTCTGTTTCACTTCTTCAACTGTTGTTGTTGTTTGGTTAACGGCAGTAGCTGTTTCGTTTGCACTGGCCGCAACTTGCGTAGTTACAGTTAAAATCTCATTTGATGAGGATACAAGAATTTTTGCCGCTTCGGTGATCTCCCGTGTTTGTTTCATTAAATTATCTGTACGCTCTGTAATGCGTTGTTCAAGTGTTCTATTTAATTCTTTCAACTCTTCATCTATTCTTTTCCGTTCGGTAATATCGCGTGCTGCTGCAAAAATACCCAGGACTTTTCCTCCCACATCTTTATAAACCGAAGCATTATATAAAACATGAATAGCTCTACCGGAAATGTGACGGAGTGTTAGCGGATAATCTGTAACAAATCCCTCCTTAAAAACACGCCGATATCCTTCGCGTGCTTTTTCAGGTTCTGCAAAGTAATCTGAAAAATCTGTTCCTATAAGATTTTCTCGCGATACACCCGTAGCTTTTATTGTTGATTCATTTACGTCTGTAATTTTACCTTCCGGGCTTATTGTTACAAGCGGATCGAGTGATGCTTCGATTAAACTTCTTGCGTATTGGGATGCTTGCTTCTGTTCTGTTACATCCCGGGCTGCTGCAAATATGCCTAATACTTTTCCTTCGATATCTTTATAAAGAGAGGCGTTGTACAAAACATGCATAACTTTACCGGATGCGTGACGAATTGTTAATGGGTAATCTGTAACAAATCCTTCTTTAAAAACACGTTGATATCCTTCACGTGCTTTTTCAGGTTGTGTAAAGTAATCCGAAAAATCGGTCCCTATCAATTTTTCGCGTGATACACCGGTTGCTTTTATCGTAGATTCATTCACATCTGTAATTTTTCCTTCCGGACTAATAGTAACAAGCGGATCAAGCGATGCTTCGATCAAACTTCTTGCATATTGCGATGCTTGTCTTTGTTCTGTTATATCGCGTGCCGCTGCAAAGACACCGGAAACTTTTCCTTCCGCATCCTTAAATAATGATGCATTGTACAAAACGTGCATCAACTTGCCGCTTGAATGCCGTATCGTTAATGGATAATCCGTTACAAATCCTTTTTCAAATACTTGTCTGTAACCGGCTCTCGCTTTTTCGGGTTCTGTAAAATAATTGGAAAAATCCGTCCCAATTAGATTCTCCCGTTTAATACCGGTTGCTTTTATTGTTGTTTCATTTACATCGGTAATTTTACCATCAGGACTAATAGTAACAAGCGGATCGAGCGATGCCTCGATTAAACTACGAGCATACTGCGAAGCGAAGCGTAATTGCTCTTCAGCGTGTTTTCTCTCGGTTATATCATTGCTCATTAGTAAGTATCCAATATGATTACCCGAAGAATCGTTCCTTCGCGTAACAACTACGCTTGCAAAAAATCGGGAACCATCTTTACGGATACGCTGGAACTCACCTTCCGCTATTCCTTTCTCCAGGGCAGTCTTTAATAATTTATCAACTGCTCCTGATTTTAGATCCTCCGGTGTATGAAGTATACTTGAATCTTTGCCTAAAATTTCTTCCGATGAATAGCCATAATTAAGTCTAGCGCCTTCATTCCAGGAAAGGATGCGGTGATTTAAATCTTTCCCGATCAGCGAATACTTTGTAGAACTTTGCAATATATTATCTAAAAAGTTTTTCGTCTCGGTGAATTCCTTCATCACCTTTTTGTTATCAGTTACATCTCTTGCAGCAGCAAATACTCCCAAGACATTTCCTTTCACGTCCCGGTAAAGAGAGGCATTATAAAGAACATCGGTTAGCTTACCATCTTTATGCTTTATTGTAAGAGGATAGTCAACTACATAACCTTTCGAGAAAACTTGTTTATAACCGGCGCGTGCTGTTTCAGGTTCTGTGAAGTAATTCGAAAAATCTGTACCGATTAAATTTTCCCTTTTTATCCCCGTGGCTTTAACTGTTGATTCATTCACATCGGTTATTTTTCCGTCCGGACTAATAGTAACAAGCGGATCGAGACTCGCCTCAATTAAACTTCGGGCATATTGCGATGCTTGTTTCTGAATTGTTATATCTCTTGCTGCCGCAAACACACCGAGTACTTTGCCTTTATTATCTTTGTAAAGAGAAGCATTGTACAGCACATCGGAAAGTTTACCTTCTTTGTGCCTGATTGTAAGTGGATAATCAACTACGTATCCCTTTGAAAAAACCATCTGGTATCCTTCGCGTGCTTTTTCAGGTTCGGTGAAATAATCAGAGAAATCTGTTCCGATTAAATTTTCGCGCGATACGCCGGTAGCTTTAGTTGTTGATTCATTCACGTCTGTTATTTTCCCTTCCGGGCTAATTGTTACCAGCGGATCTAAACTCGCTTCTATTAAACTACGTGCATACTGCGAAGAACGTTTCTGTGAAGATGTGAAAAGAGTCATTAAATTATCTCCGTCCCACATTGTTCCTCCCTCTTTTTATTACCTATTTTTTCACAAATTCTTAGAGTTCATTAATTTATTTTTCAATCATCTTTTTTAGTTTGCGGGATATCTCTTGCAAATTCTGTACTGCCGTTTCCACTTGTTTGGTACCGGCTACATTCTGCGTACTGGCTTGTTTGATGTTCTCCATTGCACTCGCTATCTGATCCATTCCTACCGATTGCTGCTGACTCGATGCAGCTATCTGTGTCGCCGCTTGTGATGCCTCCGTTATATTATCACTTAACATTCGTATTGCTTCACCCGATTCGCTCACTTGTTTTATTCCAGTTTCTACTGCCTTACTACCTTGCTCGGTTGCCATAACCGCTCCGCTCGTTGCCTTCTGGATATCCATCAATATCGTCCGTACTTGTCCAGTCGCTTGTTTCGATTGTTCTGCCATACTCTTTACCTCCTGGGCTACTACGGTAAATCCTTTACCTTGTTCACCGGCTTTCGCCGCCTCTATTGCTGCATTAACCGCCAGCAAATTTGATTGCTCAGCCAAATCATTTACAGTTGCTATTATCTCTCCTATTGCTTGGCTCTGTTCGCTCAACCTTACTATGCTTTCTGCTATTGATTCCATCTGCTCGTTTATTTTATTCATCTTTTCTATTGTTTCTTCCACGGCTTTTTTTCCGCTTTGTGATACTTGCGCTGCTTTCTGAGCACTCTCGGAGACGTACTTTGATTTTTGTACCGCGAGCTGTGATGTCTGTTTCACTTCTTCTACTGTGGTCGTTGTTTCGCTCACTGCTGTTGCAGTCTCTGCCGCTCCTGATGCTACTTGTGAGCTCATCGTTGATATCTCGGCAGACGAAGATGAAACCTGGTTAATACTTTCCCTTAGTTGTATTGAAATATTACGCGTAAGTAAAAATGCTATAACCATACCGCCGGCAAAACCGATCAATGAAATAATTGACATAAAGAGAATAGTACCATTCACACTCGATTCAACATTTTTTATTCCCTCGCTTTCCATTTTCGTTTGCAGAGTTTTGAATTTTTCGGCATTATCGATTAGTTCTTGTGTGAGCGGTTTTAATTGGTTAAAGGCAATATCTAATGCTTCGGATTTTTTCCCTTCTAAAAACATGGTTATAGTTTTCCCTTGTATAGTCATATTATTTTCATGATGCTTCTCAATATCGTTTAATAAATCAATCTCTTCCGTTGTTGATACCAGGTTCTTCATTTTCTCCAATGCATCGGTAAATGATTTGTAGTCCTCTTTTAACTGGCTATTGAACGATTGCTGTTCATTGGGGTAAAGGAAAAACGCCCGGTAGTGCGCAACCTGATCGCGAATTTCAAAACGGAGTTTATTCGCGCCATCTGCTAATCTCTCGTTGACTTCAATTAATTTGTTATAAGATCTATTAATAAAATTAAATGAATAAAAAGCCACGGCGGCTATTACAACCAATATTGTTATAAGTAAGATGTAACCGCCAAATATTTTTTTACCAATAGTCATATAGACTCCGACTTTTAATTATTCTTAATTCAACTATCTTTTGATTACTATATCCGGTCATACCCAAATTTTGGAATCATCAAATAGGATTTAACACCAGTCAGATTTCTTCGTTAATAATAATTTTTTTATCTGCAATCAGTTTGGAGCCATCAAGTATCGTAATCCTATCACTTGTAATTCCTTTAAGATACTCTTCGCGTATGCCGGTAAGTGTAGGCAGAGATGGTTGAAGTTCATCAAATACAAAATCTTTTACCCCGATAATTGAATCAGCTAATATTCCAAATTCTAAATCATTGGATTGCAGAATTATAACTTTATTCAAGTCGGTTAAACCCTTTTCCGGTAAGTCAAAAAATTTTTTTATATCCATAACCGACATTATTTGTCCGCGTACATTGATTATACCCATTATATAATTTGCGGTTATCGGTAAAGGAGTTAATTCTTTGAGAGGATAAACCTCGCGGACAAATTCTAACTCTATACCGTATGTTTCATAAGCCAGCATAAATAATAAAACACTCCGGTAGTTTATATTTTCATCCTTCTTTTGGCTTATGCCGGCAAAAAGTTTCGCACGTTCCTTAAGTATATTTTCTTTTTGTTCTTCCGTAAAAGCCCAACCTCGTTCGAGTAGTGAAAATGTTTTATTAATTTTATCATGAATTTGGTCCCAATCGATATTCTTTGGTTTACGGGTCTCGTTTTTAATCACGATTACACCTCCTGGTGTGCAGTAGAGTTAATTATTTCTATCAACCGTTTTGCAGTCATTCCATCAGATTCCGGCAGTACAAAATCCGGGGGATATTGTTCTAAAAGTTTAATAACATTATTAAAACTTTTTCTTGAATCGGAATATCTACCAAGCTTCAAATAGATATTACCAAGGACAAAATGGCCAATTATAAAACTGCGGTTTAAATACAGCGCCCGTTTTATAGCCGTAATTGCTTCTTCAATC